>PWZL01000023.1 GCA_003567475.1 Gammaproteobacteria bacterium
CATCGCCTTGCCCAGCGCCGAGCGCGGCGGCACGAGCGCGAGGTGCGCGTCGAGCCAGGCGCGGAATCCGTCCAGCAAGGGTGCAGCCCGCGCCTGGCGGAGGCGCTGATCCGGGAGCTCGAGCGGGCGCTGGGGCGAAAAACCATGGAGGTCGAGATCCTCAAGGAAGCCATTGAGGTCGCCCGAGAAAAAAACTGATCTCGCGTGTGCCGTTGCTGCCGGAGGACGATTCCCGATGAAGGCGGTGGCCGACACGCTGGGGGTCTCTCGCCCCCAGCTGGCCTGCCGGGTAGCAGGCACTGCCCCTCGTCGGGGCCGCTATACCAAGGCCGACGATCCCTGGCTGCTGCCGAGGGTCCGTGCGATTGCCGACGAGCGGGCCAGTTACGGTTACAGGCGGGTGACAGCCCTGCTCAATCGTGCGCTGCAGCAGCAAGGAAAGCCCGCGGTCAATCACAAGCGTGTCTACCGGCTGATGGCGCAGAACGGGCTGCTGCTGGCACGCCATACCGGCCGCGGTCGCCAGGTGCACCACGACGGCAAGGTCATTACCCTTCGCTCCAACCTGCGCTGGTGCTCGGACACCTTCGAGATCCCCTGCTGGAATGGCGAGGTGGTGCGGGTCGCCTTCGCGCTGGATACCTGCGATCGGGAGGTCATCAGCCACCTCGGCACCACCGCAGGCGTCTCCGGGGAGATGATCCGTGATCTGATGGTCGAGGCTGTCGAGGCGCGCTTCGGTGCGACGGTCACTCCCCGCCGGCTGGAGTGGCTGGCAGACAATGGCAGCTGCTACACGGCCAAACAGACCGTGGAGCATGCCCATGCGCTCGGCCTGATCCCCTGCTTCACGCCGATCCGAAGCCCCGAGTCCAATGGCATGGCCGAGGCATTCGTGAAAACCTTCAAGCGTGACTACGTGTATCTGCACGACCGTCCCGATGCGAAAACCGTTCTCGCCCAGCTCCACACCTGGCTCGAGGACTACAATGCGGTTCATCCTCACAAGGGGCTGAAGATGCGCCCCCCAAGGGAGTTCATCCGCAGCCAGTCAGCAACTGCCTCGTGTCCGGTGAATTAGGGGCAACTCCACCTGCAGGCCGCAGACGTGCGGGTGGTTTTCCTCAGCCGTGGTACGCGGTTCAAACGACGCCTGCTGATCGACCTCGGAACTGATCTTGATTGCGTTAATGGTCCGAGGATGGCTTGACGCGTCTTGACAGTTCAAGCTATCGCTCGGCACGGCAAGCGTAACCGGTTCGCCAGCGTACGACTGAGACTCAGATGTACGGCAGCCACATGATCGCGTCGGCGGCGACTCCTCCGAACGCGGTGAGGCCTGCCAGGGCCGTCACCAGCCGTGCCATGGCGAGCTTTGTTCCCCCCTTCTGCCCGTCAGCGGCGCGCAGATCGAGCTCGTAGACGCTTCTAACGTGCGGCAATTTAGGCCATGGTCCTTGTCCAAGCATTCCGCTAGTCGTCGCGACCCATGTCCAAGCTTTCCCCTAGGAAACGGCTAAGTCCAAAGAATGCGCCATTATTGTGGATGATGTGGTTACGGAAAACTTGGACATTCGCTCCATTGCTTCAATAAGTTACACATTATCTCTGTCCGAAGATTCGGCTAGGCCACCAGACAGTCCGTCAGCGGCCGCTCGTCGTCACCGCGAAGCGCGCCGGATACCGCCCCAGCGACAGCAGCAGGATGGCACCCACCACCACCATGATCGCCGACGCGTACAGCACCAGGTTATAGCTGCCGGTCAGATCGAACACCCGGCCGAAGAAAAACGGCGACAGGCCGGCGGCAAAGGCAAAGACGGCGTAGAACACACCATAGATGCGCCCGTAATTCTTGAGTCCGAAATAGCGCGCAGCCACGTAGGCGAACACATCGGTCTCCGCCCCGGCGGCCAGTCCGATCATGAAGGCTGCGATGTACGCGAGCGGAATGGAAATCTCTGGCATGACCAGGATGAGGCACGCGACCGCCGGCAGCACCAGCAGTGGCAAGGCGATCCCGGGGGCCCAGAAGCGGTCGATCAGGTACCCCGTCACCAACCGCCCGGCGATCACGCTGGCGCCGATGGTACCGGCGATGGTGGCCGCATCGCGCGCGGCAAACCCCTTGTCGAGCAGCAGCGGGAACAGGTTGGTGAGCGTCCCGCTGGTCTGCACCGTCACCAGCAGGATGACCACCACGATCAGCCAGAAGCGGTAATTGCGCAGGGCTTCGCGGAAGGTCAGGCCGTCATGTTCAGGGGCTGCCTCTGCGGCCGGATCAGCCGGCGAGACCGTGGGACCCCCGGCGCTGGCGCTGCGGGCGGCCGCGGATTCGGCGGCGCTGCGAGGCGAATCCTGAAACAGCAGCCACACGACCGGCAGCGCGATCACCAGCGGCAGCAGCCCGATACCGATGAATCCCTGGCGCCAGCCAAAGGTTTCGATCAGCCAGGAGGCATAGATCGGCAGGAAGAACCCGGCGACGCCAGTGCCGATCAGAATGATGGCAAGCGCCATGCCGCGGCTCATGAAGAACCAGGCGACGATCGCGCGGGTCCAGGTCACCGGTGTCGAGCCGGCGCTGACCAGGCCCACGAGCAACCACAGCCCGTAGAACGCCCAGAGCGAATTCGGGGTGAGCGCGAGTGCACAGAACGACAGACTGAGACCGACCAGCGCCGCCATCGCGACAGGTTTCACGCCAATGCGGTCGCTGAGCGCGCCGATCAGCGGGACCGTCAGGATGGTGCCGATCGTAAGCGGCAGCGTCGCCAGCATCACGTCGCCGCGGCCCCAGCCGAAAGTGGCTGCCAGGGGTACCGCAAACACGCCAATGGTGTAGATCGGGAGCGGCGATGCCCCGCAGGCCACGCCGAGGAAAGACGACACGAGCACGCGCCAGCCACGAATCATCTCGGCCATGCGCGGGCCGTACTGTTCAGTCATCGGCGATCCTGTACAAAGTCGTTGATGTGGGCCGCGGCCTGAAGCGCGAGAGTATCTCAGAAACCGGCGCGCCGGGCGCAATCCGGGCCGAATACCGGGGCAGGTGCCGACAGGTGGTTAAGCGACTCGACGCTTACCCGTGCAGGCGCGGCAGCCAGCGTCCGAACAGCTGGACCGCCTGCACGGCCCCGCCCCGCGCCCGGGCGAAGTACCCGGGGATCCCCTGAACCGGCTCGCCGATGAACACGAATCGATCGGCGTGGTCCCGAAGCAGGTCGGCGTGCAGGGTCGTTGCTGCCGATGAGCGCAGCGCCACGGGGTCGGACATGAGTTCGAGGAGTTCCGTGCCCTCGTACACGGAAAAAACGAGTGCGCCGCCCGCCCCAGCCGCCACCTCGCAGCGCATGCCACGCGCGCCGTAGGTGCCGGCATAGGCCGCGAGTGTCTCAGGTGTGGCCACCTGCGTCTGTGGCTGCGTCGCGATCCACCCGGTGCACGCCGCCAGCACGCGTGTCCTGAGTGCCCGGTTGAACCCCAGTCCCGCCGGGCTGGCATTGGTCATGATGGCCAGCGCCCAGTCCTCTTCCGGCAGTAACGCCAGACTGGCTTCCTGTCCATGCGTGCTGCCGTCATGCCCGCACAGCCACGCACCGCCAAGGTCGCTCAGAATCCAGCCGATACCCACGGCATCCCCGAACGCCCAGCCTGGCGCCCGCACTGAGGGTTCCCGCATGACACCCAGGCTCGACTTGCCCAGGCCCGGACGGCCACGCACCCCATCGTCTTCGAGGTGGGCTCTGGCCCACGCCAGCAGGTCGACGATACTGGTCACAAGACCACCGGCCGGCGCACCGCTGCGCGGCAGCCCCCAGGGGCGCGCGACCCGCAGGGCCCCGTCGGCAGCCGAAGTGTGGCCGACCGCGAAACGGCGCGTCATGATGTCGTCACGAAAGAAGAACGACTCCCGCAGGCCGAGCGGCGCCAGCAACAGTCGGCGAATCGCACCCTCGTAGGTCTCGCCGGTCACCTTCTCGATGACGCGGCCGGCGAGGCAGAGCGCGGCGTTGTTGTACGAAACCACGGCGCCAGGGGGCGTCAGTTGATGGAGCTCGTGCAGCCTTGCGACCAGCCGCGTCAGCGCATCATCGCCCTCCCCCGTATCCGGAAAGAAATCGCCATCCCAGCCTGCCGTGTGATTCAGCAGCTGGCGCAGCGTGACCTCAGCGGCTGCACTGGCATCGGCCAGCTTCAGTTCCGGTACATAGCGGCGCACCGGTGCGTCCAGCACCACATTGCCTTCCGCCTCCAACAGCACCAGTGCGGCGGCGGTGAACGTCTTGCCGATCGACCCTGCCTGGAACAGCGTGTGCCGGTCGACCGGCAACGGGTGCTCGATGCTGGTGGTCCCGTGGCAGGCGTAGCTGATCTGCCCCTGGTGCCAGAGGCCCACAGCGACACCGGGTACGCCGAACTCCGTCGCGCCGTCGGCGACCAGGTCGTGGAGATCGTGCGCGGTCAGTGCGGCCATCCGGATTGCGCCCTACCGCGTCGTCGCCGCCTGGCTGGACGCCTCGCCTGCCATGGTCAGCGCCAGCAACAGCACGTGCTCCGCAGCACGCATCATCGCCGGAATATCCGCCCACTCGCTCGCCTGGCCGCGGTCTCCACCACGCGAGCCCCCTAGGCCTATCGCGGGCGTCCCCCCCGCTACGGCGATGTTCATGTTCGAGGAACCGGCGTTCGAAAGTTCCGCTTCGAAACCGAGGTGACGGGCAATGGCCGCCGCGGTGCTCACAAGTCCGCCCTCGCGGGCGCCGGGGAGCTGGCCGCCAGGCGTGAGCTCGAAAGGGACCATCCGCAGTCGGATTCCGGTCTCGGCCTGCACCGCTTCGAGGATGCCACGCACGCTGGACTCCAGCGCCCTGATGATGGCCGCCTCCAGCGATCTGAGGTCCAGTGAGAACCAGCCCTCGGCAGGCTTATGGTTGAAGACCACGCCGCTTTGGAGCATCGCGACGTTCACCACGGTGCCGGTCTCCGGGTCCTGCACTTCCGCGGCCAGATCGAAGATCCGGTCGACGGCGCGGGCGAGTCCCTGGTTGACATTGGGCAGGCCACCGCGCAGCGAATGCCCGGGCGGTCCCTCTCCCTCGACCCGCCACCAGTGAATCCCCAACGCGCCGTAGGTCACGTGCCGCCCGTCGCCGAGGATGTCGACGAATGCCACCGCACGGTCGCGGTACTCGTCATAAAGCGTCCTCATTCCCAAGAGCCCGGTTTCCTCCTGCGCCACGGCAGCGAAGACCAGGTCATGTTCCGGAACCCGACCGGTGGCCAGGACCGCTCTGGCGGCCGCAAGCATGGCTGCGGTGATCGAGGAGGTGTTCGTGCCTGGCCCGATCAGTCGGTCATCCTCCACACGCGGCGGCCCATTGGCCGCGCGCTGGTGCGCCGCCACACTGGTCAGGTCATCGAGGGTCGCGATAAAGACCAGTGCGCGCCCCGAGCGCCCGGGGATCCGCCCTACCGCATTGGGACTGTCATCCACGCGCACATCGGCGAGCCCCATGTGCCGCATCTCCTCGGCCACCCGCTCGGCCCTGGCCAGTTCCTCGCCCGAGGGCGAGACGATGGCCGCGAGCTCGCCGAGGAGGTCCACCGTCGCCTCTCGGGAGGTCCGAAGCCCGACGAGCGCAGCCTCGACCCGAGCGTCCGCCAAGGCATCGCCCAGCGACTGCAGCGGCTCGGGTTGCCCGACCGGCGGTACGTCGGCGGGCACCGCCGGCGACAGCCCGAGGGCGAGCGTGGCGAGGACGCTGCTGAGCGGGCTACAGCTGCGCCTGCGCAAAAAACAGCCCCCTGTTGATGTCGCCGATGCTCACCATGCCCACGAGCTTCCCGTCCTCGGTGACAGGAATCCGCCGGAAGTGCCTCAGCCCCATGTAGGACGCTGTTTCCAGAATCGGCGCGTCTGGAGAGACCGACAGCGGATTTCTGCTCATGATCTCCTCCACCCGCTTGTCCAGCACCGCCGCATAGCCGGCTTCCATCTCGATGAAATCGCGTGCGTGGACACTGTCGTGAATATAGTCTCCAAAGTTGGGATACAGCGGCAGCAGGACGTCACGAACCGCCGCCAGTCCAACCAGCGCGCCGTCGCGTTCGACGACGGGGATGGCCCCGCAGTGTCGACTCAACATCTTCACGACCACGGAACGTACCGTGTCTTCGCGGAATGCCGTCAGCACCCCGGTTGTCATCACTTCTCGCACCAGCATGGGAGACTCCTGTTCTGACGTGACGCGCCAGCGAGTCAGTGCCGGCGTCGGGACTCGTGACGAGCACACAGCAGCCAGCGGTGATCGATGGCCTGTCGGGCAGTATAGGCCAGCTGCCGGACAGTCGGCACACCTCGCGTGCCGTGAACCGCTGCCACCCTCCCCTCGCCTTTCGCCGCCTGCCTTCAGGCCCGCCCGGTTCCCTCGCCGTTGAGCATCTCGTCATGCTGCTCGAGCTTCCACGGCAGCGTGGCCGGGGAGATATGCAGGAAATGCAGGTAGTTCTCCAGCTGGTTGAGGATGTCATCGATGACATCCTGCTCTTCGTAACCGTAGATGTCGTAGGCCTGGCCACCGTGCTGGAGAAAGACTTCAGCGCGATAGTAGAGCTCATCACCGTCCGGGTGGCGCGCCATCTCCGGATAGGCGAAGCCCGGTCTGGCGTAACCGCGCAGACGAATCTCGTAGGTGAAGTCGATGTCCTCGTCCTTGAGGACCTGCAGCCAGATGCGGCAGTGCTGATGGTCTCGCTGCAGGGTCGCCTGCCAGTTTTTCTGCTGCAGTTCCTGCACCACATGTTCCATGGCCGGCTGCACCACCTGACCGACAAAGCCGCGTACCTTCTCCTCCGAGGGGTAATCCACCATGCCCGACAGGCGCTTTTTCCACCCCCCGGGCTTGCGGTAAGCGGCCCGCTGGCTGTTCTGCATGAAGGCCTGCAAGCTGACTTCACGGTGGCCTTCGATGATCAGCGCCCGCCATAGGCCGATGGCGGCAATCACCAGCACCAGCGCAAACGGCAGCGCACTGGTGATGCTCATGGTCTGCAACGCCGACAGCCCTCCCCCGATCAGCAGGGCCGAGGCCACCAGGCCCTCCACCGTGGCCCAGAACACCCGCTGCCAGGTGGGCGGGTTCGGATGCCCCCCGGAGGCCAGCGAGTCGACCACCAGCGAGCCCGAGTCCGAGGAGGTCACGAAAAAGGTGATGATCAGGATCACCGTGACGAACGAGATGAAGCCAGACCACGGCAGCCGGTCGTAGAGCCTGAACAGCGCGACCGCGTTATCCGCCTGGACCTCCTGGATGAGCGCGGTGTAACCCTCGACCATGATCATGTTCAGTGCGGTGTCGCCAAAGATCGAGAACCACAGGAAGGTGAACAGCGTCGGCACGAACATCACACCGAACACGAACTGGCGGATGCTGCGCCCGCGGCTGATCTTGGCGATGAACAGGCCCACAAACGGCGCCCATGCGATGGTCCAGCCGAAAATGAACAGCGTCCAGTTGCCGATCCAGTCGCTGCGCTCATAGGCCTGCAGGTTGAACGTCCGCTCGACAATATTGCCCAGGTAAGCCCCAGTGTTCTGGACGAAGGTTTCCAGGATCAGGATGCTCGGTCCGACCACAAAAACAAACGTCATCAGCGAGATCACCAGGACCATGTTCAGGACCGACAGGCGTTTGATGCCCTTGTCCAGCCCGGCCACCACCGACACGGTCGCCATGAGCGTGATCACCGCAATGGCGGCGACCTGGAACGTGGTGCTCACGGGCACTGCCGGCAACAGGTAGTTCACACCCGCATTGATCTGGGCCACCGACAGGCCCAGCGTGGTGGAAATACCGAACAGGGTGCTGAGGATGGCAACCACATCCACCGTATGGCCGATCGGCCCGTAGATGCGCTCCCCCACCAGCGGATACAGCGCCGAACGCATCGACAGAGGCAGGCCGTGACGGAACGCAAAATACGCCAGCACCAGGCCGGTCAGCCCGTAGATGGCCCAGATGTGAAATCCCCAGTGGAAAAACGCGATCTGCATGGCCTGCCTGGCAGCATCCAGTGTTTCCGGCGCCCCGGCGGGGGGGCTGGCGTAATGCAGCACCGGTTCGGCGACGCCGAAAAACAGCAAGGCGATGCCGTAACCCGCTGAAAACAGCATGGCGAACCACGCGGGGAAACTGTACTGGGGCTCGGCATGGTCTGGCCCGAGCTTGATCCGCCCCCATGGCGACACCGCGATCGCCACGATAAACACCAGAAAAAATGCCACCGCCAGCATGTAGAACCAGCCGAAGGTCTCGGTGATGTAGGCCAGGGTGCTGGCAAACGCCTGACCCGCCAGTTCGGGATTGCTCATGGCGCCAATGACCAGGAACAGGGCGATCAGGACGGCGGGAATGAATACCGGAAGCAGAATGGTCGAGCGAAAGGCAGACTTCGGCGCGCGTAAATCATGGTCCTGCGGCATGGTGTGGCATTCTCCCGAAATCTCGCCTGGCGGCAGCTCAGCGGACCCACACCTTAACCGACCTGTGCAAACCGATGCGAGGGCCCCGCGCCTGTGTGCAGGAGCGCGGTGGACGCCTCATCCATGCATCCGACCCACGCTACACCGACCCGACAGTCGCCCGTTTCAGCGCCATTGCAGTCCGGGTGGGGGTTCGGAGCGCTCGCTGATTCCCTGCTGGATGGCGGCGATTTCAGGTGGCCACTGGGCCTTGATCCAGGCCAGCACGGCGATGATTTCCTCGTCCGTGAGGATGCCGCGATACGCGGGCATGTCGGTCTCGTAGTCGGGCGGCGCCAGCGGCGTGACGCCCTGGGCGGTCATCGCGAACAGCTCCCAGTCGGGATGATGCCAGGTGTGCCCGGAGGGGTCGTGCGGTGGCGCGGGCAGACGACCATCCGGCCGCCGCCGACGCCAGTCCGGCTCGCCCTCCAGCGTCGCGCCATGACACCTCGCGCAGTGCGCGAAATAGATCGGCTCACCCATCGCCACCAGGCGTGGATCCTGCGGATCGATGAACACCCGGTTGGCGGCCGACCCCTCGGGCGGATGACTGCACGCGGCCAGCAGCAGGCCGGACACCACCACTGTCAGCCACGCCGCCGACCGCGCCGGGTTCGCCGCTCGACGCGGTCCCTGGCCGTCCCTTGACATCAATGCCACCCGCGCCGTCCGGAACGCCGCCGCGTCTAGCGGTTCAGGCGCTGCTCGATCAGCTCGTCCACCACCCCCGGCTCGGCCAGTGTCGAGGTGTCGCCCAGGTTATCGTGCTCGTTCGCCGCGACCTTGCGCAGAATCCGCCGCATGATCTTGCCCGAGCGGGTTTTGGGCAATCCGGGCGCCCACTGGATGTGGTCCGGGGTGGCGATCGGGCCGATCTCCTTGCGCACCCAGGTCTTGAGCGCCGCGCGCAACTCCTCGGTCGGTTCCCGGCCGGCCAAAAGCGTCACATAGGCATAAATGCCCTGCCCCTTCACGTCGTGTGGAAAACCGACCACTGCCGCCTCGGCCACGGCCTCGTGCGCCACCAGCGCACTTTCGATTTCGGCGGTGCCCATCCGGTGGCCGGAGACATTGAGCACGTCGTCCACCCGGCCGGTGATCCAGTAATCGCCGTCGGCATCGCGGCGGGCACCGTCACCGGTGAAATAGGTGCCTGGGAACGTCCGGAAGTAGGTGTCGATGAAACGCTGGTGGTCGCCATAGACCGTGCGCATCTGCCCGGGCCAGCTGTCGAGCAGCACCAGGTTGCCCTCGGCCGCCCCGGTCAGTACCTGCCCCTCGCCGTCGACCAGTGCGGGCTGGATGCCGAACAGCGGACGAGTGGCCGAGCCCGGTTTGAGGTCGGTCGCACCCGGCAATGGGCTGATCAGGATGCCGCCGGTCTCCGTCTGCCACCAGGTGTCGACGATGGGACAGCGCTCGTCGCCGACCACCCGGTAGTACCATTCCCAGGCCTCCGGGTTGATGGGCTCCCCTACTGATCCTAATAATCTCAGGCTCTTACGAGAACTTCTTTTCACTGGCTCTTCACCATCGCGCATCAGCGCGCGGATCGCCGTGGGTGCCGTGTAGCAGATGCTCACCTGGTGCTTGTCCACCACTTCCCAGAAGCGGCCGGTGTCCGGATAGTTCGGCACGCCCTCGAACATCAGCGTGATCGCACCATTGGCCAGCGGGCCGTAGACGATGTAACTGTGCCCGGTGATCCAGCCCACATCCGCGGTGCACCAGTACACCTCTCCGGGCCGGTAGTCGAACACGATTTCGTGGGTCAGCGAGGCATAGACGAGGTAGCCCCCTGAGGTGTGCAGCACGCCCTTCGGTTTGCCGGTGGACCCGGAGGTGTAGAGGATGAACAGCGGATCCTCTGCCGACATGCGCTCGGGCGGGCACTCCGCCGCGACTTCCGCCTCGGCCTCGTGCAGCCAGACGTCGCGCGCCGGATCCCAGGCCAGTTCGGCACCGGTGTTCCGGACCACCAGGACGGTCTCGACGATGTCGGCTCCCGGCACCTTCACGGCGGCGTCGACGTTGGCTTTCAGGGGAATGTGTTTCCCACCCCGCAGGCCCTCGTCGGCCGTGATGATGACCCGGGACTCGCAGTCGATCACCCGTCCGGCAAGGGCATCGGGTGAGAACCCGCCGAAGACCACCGAATGCACGGCACCGATGCGGGCACAGGCCAGCATGGCGACCGCGGCCTCTGGAATCATCGGCATATAGAGGGTGACCCGATCACCCTTGGTGACCCCGCGTGCCTTCAACACATTGGCAAAGCGGCAGACCCGCCGGTACAGCTCCCCGTAGCTGATGTGCGCGTCACGCGAGGGGTCATCGCCTTCCCAGACAATCGCCGTGTCGTCTGCCTTCGCCGGCAGATGACGGTCGATGCAGTTGTAGCAGACGTTGAGCTCGCCATCGGCATACCAGCGGATGCGGAAATCGTCCAGCTGATAGGAGACATCCCGAATCGTCTGCGGCGGGGTGATCCAATCCAGTCGCCCGGCCTGCTCGCGCCAGAACGCCTCGTTGTCCTCGATCGAGCGCCGATACAGAGACTGATAGCGCGCGCGATCGACGCGTGCCTCACGCGCAAAGGCGTCGCTGACTGGATAGACCTTGCTCATATGCTCCCCCGAATACGCCCTCTGGAACGCCGCCCCAGGGGCGCCGTCACCCCCATCATTGTGCGACCGCCCGAGATCGCACCCGATTGGACCTTAGTCTAACGCCTCCGCCAGCCGGCGGCCGTGCGCGCGCACCCTGACGACGAGATCGGGATGATCGGTGAACAGACCGTCCACGCCAATCTCGTGACATAGCTGCGACGCCAGTGAGTCGGCAGTCGCGCAGCCGTCCGGCAGGCGATCACGCCGGAGCGTCCACGGGTGGACGGCCAACCCGACCTCATGGGCGCGGGCGACCAGGCCGGTATCGCACCCGTCTCGCCAGACATGCCCCAGCCACGGGCCGATCGCCGCGCAGTGACGCGCCAGTGACGCGAGTCCGGCGGTGGACAGCGGGTCTGCGCCCGCCCAGTCGCCCTGCCTGGCGGGGACCCGGCCGATCAGCTGGGTCATCGGCAGCCGGAACCCCTCGGCATGCAGCCGCCGGAGCTCTGCCGGGTCGAAACATTGCAGCCATAGCGGTAATGGTCCGCGCAACGCGAGCTCGGCCTCCAGCCTCTCGGCCAACACCACGCCAAGATCGATCCCTGCCGCGCGATGCCACGCCGGGCACTTGATCTCGGGGTAGGCGCCGACATGGCGGCCTGTAGTGACATTCAGTCCACGCAGCAGCGCCAACTCATCGTCCAGCGCATGCAATCTGAACTCACCCTGCCATGGCGGAAAGCGCCCCGGGAACTCCGCGCCGGCCCCGGTGGCGGCCAGTCGTTCGGTGACCGCCAGTCCGTGTAGCTCGGCCAGCGTGAAGTCGCGTGCGTACCAGTGTCCGTCCGCGCGGGCGCGCCCGGGGTAGCGCCGCGCGACATCAGTGATCCGCTCCAGGAACAGGTCATGCAGCACCACCAGGCGATCATCACGCGTTGCCACCACGTCCTGTTCGAGCACATCTGCACCCTGCCCGTAGGCCAGCGCCTTGGCCTGCTGCGTGTGTTCCGGCAGATAGCCGCTGGCACCCCGATGGGCAATGACCAGCGGCCTGCCGGGGGTGGCGACCATTGTTCAGGCGTCGTCCTTGACGCCCAGGCGTTCGTGCATCAGCGGGCTGGTGGTGGTGTACTGCAGATGCACCTTCTTGCCGGGTGTGAGGTGTTCTTTCGCGGCAAAGGCCGCGAGCGCCGCCTCGTGGAACCCGGAGAGAATCAGTTTTTTCTTGCCCGGGTAGTAGTTGATATCCCCAATGGCAAAGATGCCCGGGATATTGGTCTGGAACTTCTCGGTGTCGACATTGATGGTCTTGCGATTGATGTCCAGCCCCCAATCCGCGATCGGCCCGAGCTTCGGGGCCAGGCCCCAGAACACCAGCAGGCGTTGCAGCGGTATAGTCATCTCGCTCTCGTCGGCCAGCCTCAGGGTCAGCCCCGTGAGCTCGTCGCCATGCGAACTGTAGCCCTCGGCGACGCCTTCGATGAAACGCATCCGGCCGGTCTGACAGAGTGCCTGCATCTTCTCCACCGAGGCCGGTACCGCCCGAAACTCCGCCCGCCGGTGAACCAGCGTCATGGACGCGGCCTTGCCGCACAGCTCCAGCGTCCAGTCCAGCGCCGAATCGCCGCCGCCGAGGATCACGACATGGCGATCGTAGAAGGCCTTCGGATCACGCACCCGATAGTGCAGTTGCCGATCTTCGAAGGCCTCGATGCCCTTCAGGCGCATACGCCGCGGCTGAAACGAGCCGACGCCGCCGGCGATGAACACGGTGCCGGCATCGAACTCGGTGCCCTCCGAGGTGACCACTCGGAACCGGCCGCTCTCCTGGGGCTCGAGCACCTGCACTTCTTCACCCAGGTGGAACTCGGCACCGAAAGGCGCGATCTGGGCCATCAGGTTATCGACGAGCTCCTGGCCACTGCACACCGGAATGGCTGGAATATCGTAGATGGGCTTGTCCGGATAAAGCTCCGAGCACTGGCCCCCCACTCTGGGCATCGAGTCGATGACGTGGCACTTGAGGCCAAGCAGGCCGAGTTCAAACACCTGGAACAGGCCACAGGGGCCCGCCCCGACGATCAGGGCATCCGTGTCTATCTTCATGACATCCTTTCTGGAAAGTTACGGGAAGTCTATGACTTCCCAACGCTGAGTATCCTCATGGCGGGCTTGACGTCGCAGGGCGTCGACGATTTCCCGGTCGTTCCACGGCACCGTCTCGACGGCCCGTTCGGCAAGCAGGGCCGGGATGGCACCGACCCCACCGAAAGGCTCGAGCGCAATCACCGGCAGATCGAAGGCGCCGGCGCAGTCGAGCTGGAAGCGCAGCAGGTCCGGCGCCTCATCGCCCAGCGGCGGCAGGGCGATCACCGCCTCCGCACCACGCATCTGCTCGCGCAGGGCATCCTTGATCCCGTTGGGGCCACTGCCTGGCACGGCATCCGGCGCAGCCTGGTTAACGTAAAAGAATCGCGTCGCATGCTCCAGGTATTCAAAGACGCGCTGGTAGTCGGCGGTCGCCTGGAATGCATGCGTCACGAACAGCCTGATGGGATTGTTTTCCGACACGGCTTCCCCCGTTCACCCGCCCCCCGGAAGCGACCGTATCGCCGGCCGCCCGGGTTTGCAACGCCGCGCCGGCCGCCGCTTCGATCGGGCGCCAGGACCGGCCGGTACAGTACACTACGCCCATGCGTCTGATGCTCTACAACATCCGCTATGGTACCGGGACCGGCGCCCAGTTCCACCTCCCTGTGCCGGGCGCCGGCATGGTTCTCGGCAACCAGGGCAACCTGGCGCGCATCACCGAGTTCATCAAGGCCCAGGCGCCAGACATCGTGGGCCTGATCGAAGTCGATACCGGCTCCATCCGCAGCCGCATGATCAACCAGGCGGAGGCGATCGCCGAGGCCCTCGGCCACTACTCTGCCTATCAGTGCAAGTACGGCGCCCGTTCGCTGAACCACCGGCTGCCGATCGTACGCAAACAGGGCAACGCGTTTCTCGCCTCTCCGAGGGTCGCGGGCGAGCGCTTCCATTACTTCGAAAAAGGCATAAAACGTCTTATAATTGAGTTGGAACTTGATGATTTCGCAGTATTTCTAGTGCATCTTTCCCTCAAGTATCGGCACCGTCACTTTCAGCTGAGACACCTCTACGACCTGATCCGCGAGCAGCGTAAACCGGTCATCGTCGCCGGGGATTTCAATACCTTCTGGGGCGGTCATGAAATCTATCTGTTCATGCAGGCGGCGGGCTTGACCAGCGCGAACACCCAGGGGCTGCCGTCCTATCCCAGTCATGCCCCGCGCCGGGAACTGGATTTCGTGCTCTACAGCGAAGGGATCGAGGTGACCGACTTCCAGGTCCCGCAGGTGCGTTTCTCCGATCATCTGCCGCTGGTCTGTGATTTCGAAGTCACCGGCGAGCGTCGCACCGGGACCACGACCACCGGGAGACCCGCATGAGCACCAGGCACCCGCATTGGCGGCGCGAGGACGATCCACAGGGCATCACCTGGCTGGTGCTGGACAAGGCCGACAGCCGCAGCAACACACTCTCCCGCGAAGTTCTGGAAGAACTGGCCGAACTGCTGGCCTCGTTGGCCGGTGCGCCGCCGCGGGGCGTCATTGTTGGCTCGGGCAAAGACAGCGGATTCATTGCCGGTGCCGACATCGGTGAGTTCAAGGCACTGGTTGATCCGCACCACACCCATACGTTGGTGCGCCAGGGCCAGCAGGTCATTGACGCGCTGGCCGACCTGCCCTGCCCCACGGTGGCGATGATCGATGGTCACGCGCTTGGCGGCGGCCTGGAGCTGGCGCTGGCCTGCGATTATCGCGTCTGCGTGGACGAAGACCGGGGCACGCTCGGTCTCCCGGAAGTCCAGCTCGGGATTCATCCGGGCTTCGGCGGGACAGCCCGCAGCGTCAGACTGCTCGGCGCGCCCGCCGCCATGGATCTGATGCTGACCGGGCGAATGCTGCGCCCGGCGCGTGCGCGTGCCATCGGCCTGGTCGACAAGGTCGTGCCTCGGGAGCACCTGCGTCGCGCGGCGCGGGAGTTCATCCAGCGCCGCCCGGCCAAGCGCCAGCCCGGACTGGCCCTGAGCGCATTGAACCTGCCTGGGGTCCGCACGGTCGTGGCGGCGCGCCTGCGGCGCGAGGTGTCGAAGCGGGCCCAGCCCGCCCACTATCCAGCCCCCTTCGCCCTGATCGATCTCTGGCAACGCCACGGCGCCCGCGGCAAACGCGCCATCGCGGCGGAGGCCCGCTCGATCGCGACGCTGTTCGCGACGCCGACCTGCCGGAACCTGATTCGTGTGTTCTTCCTGCGCGAGCGCATGAAATCGCTGGCCCCGCGTGAACTGGCCGAACCCGGCCATCTGCACGTGGTCGGCGCCGGGATCATGGGAGGTGACATCGCCGCATGGGCCGCGGTCCAGGGGTTGCACGTGACCTTGGAGGATCGCGAGCCCGAGGCCATCGACCAGGCACTGACCCGTGCCGCCGAGCAATTCGACCGGCGTTTCAAGACCGACGAAGGCCGTGCGTCAGCTCGGTCACGGCTGCGGGCGGACGTCGAGGGTGCTGGCGTGACGCAGGCCGACATCATCATCGAGGCGATCGTCGAGCGACTCGACATCAAGCGCACCGTGTTCGCCGAACTCGAGCGTCGAGCCCGGCCCGAGGCGCTACTGGCGACGAACACCTCCAGCCTGCGCCTCGAGGATATCGCGGAGACCCTCCAGCAGCCCGAGCGCCTGGTCGGCATCCACTTTTTCAACCCGGTCGCCAAACTGCCACTGGTCGAGATCATTCACAGCCAAGCCACCGATCCCGCGGTGCGCGAGCGCGCCCTGGCGTTCACGGTTGCGATCGGTAAACTGCCGCTGCCCTGCGCCAGCCGGCCAGGGTTTCTGGTCAACCGGGTCCTTTCACCCTACATGGCGGAGGCCATGCGCCTGCACGAAGAAGGCGTGCCGCTCGCAGTGATCGACGCCACCGCGCGGGCCTTTGGTATGCCGATGGGCCCGGTCGAGCTGGCCGATTCCGTCGGCCTCGATGTGGCGCTGCATGTCGCCGAGATCCTCGGAGAAGCGTTCGGCGATGCCCCGCCGGCAGGCTTGCGCGAGAAAGTCGAGCGCGGCGAACTCGGACGCAAGAGCGGCCAGGGCTTCTACACCTACCGCAACGGGCGCAAGGTCGACGAGGTCTCGGTGCCGACCGCGGCGCCGAGTGAGGATCTCGAGGATCGCTTGATCCTGCCGATGGTCAACGAGGCCGTTGCCTGTCATGCCGAAGGGGTGGTCGAGGATCTCGATCTGCTCGATGCCGGCGTGATCTTCGGCACCGGCTTCGCCCCCTTCAGGGGTGGCCCGATCGGGTACGCCCGTGCCCGCGGCCTCGCCACCACGCGCCGTCGTCTGGCGTCTTTGGCAGGACGCTACGGGGAACGCTTCATGCCCCATGCCGGCTGGGACACACTCTGCGATGATGTGGCAGACAACGAAACGTGAGCCGCGTCGCCCCGGCGCCCGCAGCCCCATGCTAGGCTTCGCGACCACGTTTGCCGACGCTGAAGTGCGCGCCGGCAGCCTGGATCGCCACTTCGCCGAGCCGACAGGGCCAGCATGAAAGACCAGTCCGACAACGACAGCCTCACGCCTGCAGTGCTGACCCGATTCTCCCCACTGGACGGTCTCAAGAAAGAAAATCTCCATGCCCTCGCCCGCAAGACGTCCCTGCGTGCCTGTCCCACCGGGGAGGTGCTGTTCCGCAAGGGCGACGAGGAAAGACGCAGTATCTTCCTGGTCACCGGAACGGTCGAACTGCGGGACGGTGAGGAAGTGATCGGCCGCATCGAGGGTGGCAGCCCGCAGGCTCTGAATCCGCTCGGGGGTGTCATCCCGCGCCCATACACCGCTGTCACGGTCGGTCGGGTGCAGTTTTTCTCGCTCGATAGTGAACAGCTCGACCTCATGTTGACTTGGGATCAGACGGGCAGCTACGAAGTCAATGAGCTCGGTGGCGACGGCGAGTCCAATGGCGGCGACGACTGGATGACGGCGCTGCTGCAGACCAAGGCCTTCCACCGCATTCCCCCCGCCAACATCCAGGCCATTTTCATGCGCATGCAGCGCGTGAACCTCAAAGCCGGGGACCTGGTCATCCAGCAGGGCGACGAGGGTGACTATTTCTATGTGGTCACACGGGGCAGTTGCGTCGTGACCCGCGAGACGCCGCTGAACCGGGAAGGTATCCGGCTGGCTGAACTGAAGGTTGGCGACACCTTTGGCGAGGAAGCCCTGATTTCCGAAGCCCGACGCAACGCCACCGTGAGCATGCTCACTGACGGCTCGTTGATGCGTCTGGGCAAGGACGACTTCCGGACCCTGCTCAATGAGCCCATGCTCGAGTGGGTGGATAGGGCAGCCGCCGAGGCGATCATCAACGAAGGCGGCCGCTGGCTCGATGTGCGCCTGCCCAGCGAATTCGAAAACTTCCATTACCCCGACGCGATCAATGTCCCGCTGTATTTCATTCGCCTGAAACTCAAGACGCTGGACCCGAAGCTGCGCTATGTCGTGTGCTGTGACACCGGTCGGCGAAGTTCGGCCGGCGCCTTCATTCTCAACGAGCGGGGTTTTCAGGCCTATGTATTGCGGGGTGGGTTGAGCGTCCCCACCACCGCTTGAGCCGGACGGAAACCGCCTCCGTCCATTTGTGGCTACATGGTATGGGTCGGCTTGTCGCCACCCAGCGCACCCGCCAGGTAGTTCTCGATCTTCTTCTGCGTGCTGCCCCGGTCCTGATCGCTGAACTGGACGCCGATCCCTGCGGTACGTTTGCCCTGCGCGCCTTTCGGGGTCATCCAGATCACTTTGCCGGCGACCGGAATCTTCTCGTCCTCGCCCATCAGATTGAGCAGCATGAACCCCTCGTCACCGAGGCGGTAGCTGGAGTTGGTGGGGATGAACAAACCGCCATTACGGACGAACGGCATGTACGCGAGATACAGTGCGCTCTTGTCCTTGATCGTCAATGTCAGCAGGCCAGGCTTGCTCATGGCCGTTATGTTAACGCTTCAAAGCCGCTGTGCGCGCGACTTTCGTCACACCCGGCCCTGCGCCGGCGCACGCCGGCAGGCCGCAAGTTGCGCTTCGAGACCGAGGGCGAGATTCGCCCCGCTGTTGACCAGCCGGCGCAGTCGGCGAACGCCGTCGCGCAGCCCGAAGAGCGCCGAGACCGGACGTCCGGCCAACGCGGCGGGGAGCGCGCCGGCGTCCCTGCCCGTGTCTGCGACATCCCCGCCGGCCAGCGCCAGCAGCGTGGCCTCGAGCCTGCCCTCAAGCCAGCTCAGGAACACCGCAGGCTCATCCTTCAACCAGCCGTCCACCTGTGCCGACAGCACCCCGCCGCCAGTCAGGGCCTCGGCTAGCGCGGCGCTCCACTCGGCGTCGCGGCGATCCATGTCCTTGGCGGCGTAGCTGACCGCGCGCAGGGGGCAACCGCTGGACAGCGCAAGCAGGCGGGTCCAGTCGCGTCCAGGCTCCACCGCGGCAAGCCACGCCAAGG
This sequence comes from Gammaproteobacteria bacterium, assembly GCA_003567475.1. GTDB lineage: Bacteria > Pseudomonadota > Gammaproteobacteria > Steroidobacterales > PWYM01 > PWYM01. Next base: position 18,720 of record PWZL01000023.1, read on the forward strand.
CGTCCTGACGAGCCGGCGGGCGAATGGCGATGCGCTGACAGCGACTGCGCAGCGTCGCCGGCAGGCGGCCGGGGACGTGCGAGACCAGCAACAGATAGGCCCCGGGAGGCGGCTCCTCGAGGGTTTTGAGCAGGCTGTTCGCCGCACTGACCGTCAGCTGCTCCGCCAGACTGATGATGGCCACCCTGGCTCCGCCCCCGTGGCTGGTGTAGCCGAACTGCTCGATCAGCGCACGCACCTGGTCCACGCCGATGGTGTGTTTGTCCGGCAACGGCATCAGGCGGTGCAGGTCCGGCAGCAGGACCTCCGGGGCCTCGGCGGTTTCCAGCGTAGCCGGCAGACTCTCCGCCCAGTGCCGCGCCGGCAGGCCACAGACCAGTGCAGCCCCGAGTGTCTCGGCGAGCCGGTATTTCCCCAGCCCGGCCGAACCGTGCAGCAGCCAGGCATGGCCGAGACGGTCGCGCGCCGCTGCGCCCGCGAGCGTCGCCACCGCTTCCGCCTGCCAGGGGTGCACCCGAAAGTCGATCGATAATTTCATATTACTTTAAATAATGACTGTTATATATTGTTTTTATGAGGATTTAGACAGGATCTCATCGAGGATCTGATCGAGACGGGACTGTACCTGGGTCAGGGGTGCCGTCGCATCAATCGTCACGACCCGAGAGGGTTCACGGGCGGCAATGGCGAGATAGGCCGCTCTGACCCGCCCGAAGAAGGCCAGGCTCTCCCGTTCGAAACGATCCTCACTGCCGCGGTCCCGTGTCCTGGCAAGGGCCACATCGACCGGCGCATCAAGCAAGACGGTGCGTGCGGGGGTGAGATCGCCATGCACCCATTCAGCCAGCTGTTCGATCCGCTCGCCCGCCTCGCCCCGACCCCCGCCCTGATAGGCTCGGGTGGCGTCAGTGAACCGGTCGCACACCACCCAGCGTCCGGCCGCCAGCGCCGGGCGGATCTGGTTTTCCAGGTGCACTGCACGGGCTGCGAACATCAGCAGCAGCTCGGCTACCGGCGGTACCGCCTCCTCGGCGTGCAGCAGCACATCGCGCAGACGCTCGGCCAGGGGCGTACCGCCCGGCTCGCGCGTCACCAGGACGTCGATTCCACGGACGCGCAGGCGTTCAGCCAGCCACCGCACATTGGTCGACTTGCCCACCCCCTCGATACCCTCGACCGTAATGAATCGACCGCTCACGACGCCTCCTCTGCTGCGGCACGTCGCTCCCTGAGCCGCTGCAGATAAAGGGCCACGGCCCGATTGTGTTCCTCGAGCGTCACCGAGAACACGTGGCTGCCGTCACCCAGGCCGCTGGCCACGAAAAACAGCTCGTCACCCTCCGCAGGGTTGACCGCCGCTTCAAGCGAGCGCCGCCCGGGCAGAGCGATGGGTGTGGGCGGAAGCCCATGCCGGGTATAGGTGTTATAGGGGGTATCGCGCTGCAGGTCAGCGCGGCGCAGACGATCGGTAAACGCGTCGCCCAGCCCATAGATCACGGTGGGATCGGTCTGCAGCCGCATGCCCCGCTGCAGACGCCGCACGAACACCCCGGCGACCCGCTCGCGCTCGGCATCCAGCCCGGTTTCCCGCTCGATGATGGACGCGAGGATGAGCGCCTCGTAGGGCGTGTCGAAGGGCAGCCCTGGCTGGCGCGACGCCCAGATCTCCTCCAGCTGCCGGGCCATCAGGTCACGGGCGCGGCGCAGGATCTCGAGCTCCGTCGTGCCGCGGGCAAAGCGAAACGTATCCGGAAAGAACAGCCCCTCCGGATGCTGTCCAGGTTCGCCCAGTGCGGCCATCAGCGCCGCTGTCTCAAGACCCGTGCTCTGGACCGCCGCATGCGCGCGCAGGGCCCCCAGCATCTCCTGGAAACGCCAGCCCTCCACCACCGTGAGCTGGTGCAGAATCACTCGCCCCTGCACGACGCGCTCGAGAAACACCCGTGGCGTCATGCCCGGCTCGAGGCGATATTCGCCGGCCTGCAGGCGCTGGTCAGCGCCCTGCCAGCGTCCCCACCGCGCCAGCACGCGCGGGTGTCGCAGGCCGGCCTCGCGCGCAAGCATGGCGGCGACGGCAGACAGGCTCTGTCCGCCAGCAATCTCCACGACTCTCGCATCCTCCACCGCGAGGGGCTGATCGAGATATCGCTCCAGCCACAGCTTAGCCCCGACCAGGCCGCCCCCGGTCAGCAGCGCCAGCACCAGCAGCCCAATCGCGACCGCACGCCTCATGGGCTCACCCCCTGCAGCGCAAGCGCTGCCTGGAGTGCGCGGGTCACCGGCCCCCGTCGCAGGCTCAGTTCGCCCAGGCGCCGGATGGGCCAGATGCCGATGATGGCATTGGTGAGAAACAGCTCATCGGCCGCGGCAAGGGCATCCAGATCGAGATCGACCTCACGGCTGGCCAGACCCATGCGGGTGGCCTCACGCTGAACCAGAGCGCGCATCACGCCAGCCACACCGCAGCGGGACACTGAGGGCGTCTCGAGACGTCCCTCGCGGACCACAAAGACATTGCTCATCGTGCCGCAGACCACGCGCCGCTCACCGTCGAGCATCAATCCCTCCTGCCAACGCCCGTCGCGCCATTCCGCGCGGGCCAGGACCTGTTCCAGCCGGTTCAGGTGCTTGATCCCGGCCAGCGCCGGATTGAGCCCCAGCGGGGTCTCGCAGACGCGAACCGCGACCCCCCGAGTGTAGTGGCTGCGGGGCCATGGCGGCCAGGCGAACCGCCCCAGCAGACGCCGCGGCTGTGCCGGCTGCGGGGGCGCGTAGCCGCGCTGACCCTCGCCCCGGGTGACAAGCAGTTTCAGCACCGCGCGGGCCTGCCCGCGCGCCAGGCGTTCAAGTTCACCGGCGAGCAGGTCGGGTGGTGGTGCCGGCATGCCCAGGCGCCGACAGCCCTCGGTCAGGCGCGCCAGGTGCAACGGCATCAGACGCACCCGCCGGTCCACCACCGCCAGCGTTTCAAACAGACCGTCCCCGTACTGCAGCCCTCGGTCCCCGACCGGCACCGCGCGGGCGCGTCTGCCGTCAATCAGCCACATGCCCCCGTACCTCCCAGCGCCAGCAACAGCCCCCGCGCCTTGGCGCGGGTCTCCGCAAGCTCGCGGTTGGGCCGCGAATCCGCGACGATGCCCGCGCCGGCTCGCAAGGTGACCCGGTCGCCTTCCTGCACCAGCGTCCGAATGAGGATATTCAGATCCATGCTGCCGTCATGGCCCAGATAGCCCATCGACCCGGTATAGGGCCCCCGGGGCGTGCCCTCGAGTTCGGCGATCAGTTCCATGCAGCGGACTTTCGGGCAGCCGGTGATCGTGCCTCCGGGAAACAGCGCGGCGATGGCCTGCCCGGGCGTGATCTCCGCGCGCAGCCTGCCGCTGACGTTCGAGACGATGTGATGGACGTGCGCGTAGGTCTCCAACGCCATGAATTCGTCGACGCTGACGCTGCCACCCTCGCAGACCCGCCCAAGATCATTGCGTTCGAGATCGATCAGCATCACGTGCTCGGCGCGTTCCTTGGGACTTCGATGCAACGATCGTCGGCGCCGACGGTCGCTGGCCTCGTCGTGCTCGCGCGGCCGGGTCCCGGCGATCGGGCGGGTCTCGATCCGGCCGTCATCGACCTTCAGCAGACGCTCGGGAGAGGAACTGATCACCGTGAACTCAGGCCAGCGGGCGATCCCCGCGAAGGGCCCCGGGTTGCTGCGACACAGCGCACGGTACAGGGCCAACGGGTCCGGCGGGGTCGCAAATTTGGCCTGCCAGGCGCGCGAGAGATTGGCCTGGAAAACGTCCCCGGCGCCGATATGGGCGCGCGCGCGCCGAACAGCTGTACGATAGTTCTCGGGCGGGTCTTCTTCGATACTGGTCGCCGGTGCCCGCGCGGGTTCCGGTCGGCCCTCGGCGGCCTGGCGCAGATCGCGCGCCATCGTGGTGAGCAGCGCGTCGCAGCCCGGCTCGGCGACCAGCCACGCCTGCCGGGTATGGTGGTCGCGGATCACCGCAGCGCGACAGCGTGTGGCGATCGCGGCCGGCCAGGGTCCGGGTCGCAGCCGCAGCCGCGGCTCGATTTCACCGGCAAGCTCGTAGCCCAGGTAGAGAAACCAGCCGCCGACAAACGGCAGCCCGTCCCTTGACCCCGTCGCGACGCCACGCCGCGCAGCGGCCCAGGCATGATCCAGGCGGTCAAGAAACCCACCCGTCCCGTCCGCCGTCAATGGCTCACCAACGCCCGAGAACAGAATGTCGTAGCGCGCCCGCGCACCGTCGCGGGCGGCACTCTCCAGCAGGAAGGGATAGCGTTCAGGGGCCCGCGCTTGCAGCGCCCAGAGTGCGACGCTGTAGTCCGCCGCGGCAATACATACGCGACTGGGACGGCTCATCGGTCCGCGGGGAATTCGCGGGTCCCGGGCAGGGACGTCAGCCGGCGCGCCGGAATACCAGCGTGCCGTTGGTTCCGCCGAAACCGAAAGAATTCGACATGGCCACCTCGAATTTCGCCTGACGCGCCTCACCAGGCACGTAGTCCAGATCGCAGCGCGGATCCGGATCATCGAGGTTGATCGTCGGCGGGATCACCTGGTCGCGCAGCGCCAGCACGGTAAACACTGCCTCGACCCCACCGGCCGCACCCAGCAGATGGCCGGTCGTCGACTTGGTCGAGCTCACTGCGAGCTTCTCGGCCTGGTCGCCGAACAGGCGCCGGATCGCCAGGGTTTCGGCGATATCGCCAAGCGGCGTAGAGGTGCCGTGGGCGTTGATATACCCCACCTCCTCCAGCCCGACCCCGGCATCGGCGACCGCCGCAGCCATCGCCGCACGCGCCCCTTCACCGTCTTCCGGCGGCGCGGTGATGTGATGGGCATCGCCACTCATGCCGAACCCGATGAGTTCGGCATAGATCGTCGCCCCGCGCGCATGGGCATGCTCGTACTCCTCAAGCAGCAGCGCCCCGGCGCCATCAGAGAGCACGAAACCGTCCCGACCCCGATCCCAGGGCCGACTGGCAGCCTGTGGGTCGTCGTTGCGGGTCGACAGCGCCCGCATGGAACAAAACCCCCCGAGGCCGAGCGGGGTGGTGGCATGTTCCGCGCCGCCGGCAAGCATCGCATCGGCGTCGCCATAGGCAATCATCCGCCCGGCAATGCCGATCGAGTGCGTGGCGGTGGTGCAGGCGGTCACCAGCGCCAGATTGGGCCCGGTGATGCCATACATGATGGACACATGCCCGGAGATCATGTTGATGATGCTGCCGGGCACGAAGAAGGGTGAGATCTTCCGGGGCTGTCTGGCCTCGAAATACTTCGCATGGTTGTTTTCGATGGTGCCGATGCCACCGATACCGGCGCCCATGGTCACGCCGATCCGATGGCGGTTGGCATCGGTCACCTCGAGGCCTGCGTCGCCGAGCGCCTGTCCGCACGCCGCGATTCCGTAATGCATGAAGGGGTCGATCTTGCGCGCCTCCTTGGCGCTCATGATCGATTCGACGTCGAAGTTGCGGACGACGCCGCCAAAGCGGGTCGTGAACAGGCTGGTATCGAAGGCATCGATCGCCCCGATGCCACTCACCCCGTCAACCACGTTCTTCCACGCGGCCTCCACCGTGTTACCCACTGGCGACACGATGCCGAGGCCGGTGACCACCACTCGGCGTCTATTCATGAAACTGTCCGGCTGGAGTGTTCAGGCGGCGCCCGGCTGGCGAGCCTCTTCAGGCGTCGCTTTTGCGCGCGAGGATGAAGTCGATCGCCTGCTGGACGGTGGTGATCTTTTCCGCTTCCTCATCGGGGATTTCGGTCTCGAATTCTTCTTCGAGCGCCATGACCAGTTCCACGGTGTCCAGAGAATCGGCCCCAAGATCATCGACGAACGATGCATCGTTGGTGACTTCTTCTTCCTTGACGCCGAGCTGTTCCGCGACGATCGCCTTGACCTGCTGTTCAATGCTGCTCATGGTGCCTGTATTCCTCTTGGCGGCAGTGGTAAGGGTGCTCGCGCCCCCGGGGCTGTAAACCGCAGGCGCGTATTCTAGGTGAATCGGCCGGACCAGACCAGCAAGGCCCGGACCGGATCTGAGGTTGCCCTTATTTTTATATTAAAAACAACAATTAAATAACTAAATTAAATCTATTTTATCTTCTTGGCGGCGACTAGGCCATGTACATTCCGCCGTTGACGTGCAAGGTCTCGCCGGTGATGTAGCCTGCTGCATCCGAGGCCAGAAACGCGACCGCCGCCGCGACATCAGCAGGGGCACCGAGCCGTCCGCCCGGGATCTGCGCGAGCAGTGCGTCGCGCTGGCCCTCGTCGAGCGCGCGCGTCATGTCGGTATCGATGAACCCCGGGGCGACCGTATTGACGGTGATGCCCCGTGAGCCGACTTCGCGTGCCAGCGCCTTGGTAAACCCCATCATCCCGGCTTTCGCCGCCGCGTAATTGCTCTGTCCGGCGTTGCCCATGGCGCCGACCACCGACGCGATGTTCACGATCCGTCCCCAGCGCGCCTTCATCATGGCCCTGAGGCACGCGCGGGACGTACGGTAGACGGCACTGAGGTCCACGTTGATCACCTCATGCCATTCTTCGGGCTTCATGCGCATGAGCAGATTGTCGCGCGTGATGCCAGCATTGTTCACCAGAATGGCGGGCGCACCCTCGGCCTGGCCCAGGGCCCTGAAGAACTCGTCGACGGCAGCGTCGTCGCCCACCTCCAGCACCGCGCCCCGGCCGCCGTCGCCGAGTCGTTCGCCGATGGCTGCGGCACCCACCTCGCTGGTGGCGGTCCCGATGACCCGACAGCCCTGGGCCAGCAGCGTCGCGGCGATCTCGGCCCCGATCCCCCGCGAAGCACCGGTCACCACGGCGACCCGTCCGTCGAGCCCGGGCAGCCGAATCTGTGCGATGGTGCTGTTCATGCCGTCTCCCTTTCCAGCGCCGCCGCCAGCGCATCGGCGTCGTGCAATGACATCGCGTCCAGCCGCCGGTCGATTCTGCGGGTCAGGCCCGTGAGCACTTTGCCCGGCCCACATTCCACCAGCCGGTCGATGCCCTGGGCGGCCAGCCACTCGATGCACTCCACCCAGCGTACCGGACTGTGCAACTGACGCACCAGCGCCTCACGAATCTCTGCTGGCGTCTCTGCTACCGCCACGTCCACGTTGTTCACCACCGGCACCCGGGGCAGGCTGATGGCGATCTCCGCCAGCGCCTCAGCCAGCCGATCGGCCGCCGGAGCCATCAGCGACGAATGACAGGGGGCACTGACCGGCAGGAACACCCCGCGCCGCGCACCCCGCTCCCGGGCCACTGCCAGTGCCCGCTCGATCGCGCTGCGGTGTCCGGCAATGACCACCTGACCCGGCGCATTGAGATTGACCGCTTGGACCACCTCGTCACCGGCGGCTTCGCGGCAGACCTCGCGCAGTGCATCGTCATCCAGCCCCAGTACCGCAGCCATCCCGCCTTCACCCTCCGGCACGGCCGCCTGCATCAGTTGGCCGCGCAGCCGCACCAGTCGCAGCGTTGGGGCGAACTCGAGCGCGCCGGCGCAGACAAACGCCGTGTATTCGCCAAGGCTGTGCCCCGCCATCCACGCCGGGCGCTCGCCGCCGGCCGCCAGCCAGGCGCGATAGACCGCCACGCCCGCCAGCAGCATCGCCGGCTGGGTGTACTCCGTCAGGTTGAGCTGCTCGACCGGGCCGTCCGCGATCATCGTGCCGAGATCGAAGCCCAGCGCCTCGTTGGCCTCCGCCACCGTGTCCTCGACCACCGACGAGGCCACACGAAAACTCTCGAGCATGCCCACCGACTGCGAGCCCTGCCCCGGAAACACGAACGCCTGTGCTGTCACGGCTTCCCCCGTCGCTGCCTGCCCTGGCCTGCCCGCCGTCTTCGCGGCGTACGGCTATGAAGGCCGGCGATTATACGCAACGCGGCCGCCGCGTGAACAACTGGTGCAGGACGCCGGCGAGCAGCCCGCCGGCGCTGCCCCAGAGATGAGCCTCAACCACCACCCGAGCCCCGGCAGGCAGGCCCCCGCCCTCCCCGCCGCTGACGACGTCCCAGGCCAGCTTGCTCGCAAGGCCCAGCAGCAGGCCCATCGCAAGGCCTCGGCGCGAGCGCAGGAGCACCACCGCGCCGCCGCCCAGCACCCCATGCAGGGCGCCGGAGAACCCGACATACCAGGCCACCTCTGGGGTCAGCAGCAGGCCGGCGGCCGTCCCGGTCACGCTGCCCGCGAGCACGATGGACAGCGTCCGGGTCGAGACCGCGGGCATCAGCAGCATGCACAACAGGGCCCAGCCAGCGAGGTTGAGCAGCAGATGGGGCCGCCCGAGGTGCAGACTCTGGGCGGTGAGCAGCCGCCATCCCTGCAGCCCTTCGATCACCGCGACCCGCCGATAACCCAGTAACGCCTGCCAGCTCTCGGGCAGGGCGCCGGCCAGCAGGAGTCCGGCTGCCACACCCAACCCAAGCGCCCAGCCCCCGGGCGACAATCCGCCAGCTTGCCCATGAAACGATTGGCTCACATTTGCGGTCATAGCGGTATGCTATCGTCGACAACAGGCCAGGCCCAGCCGGCTCCTAGACCCGGCGCGATGACATTCCCAGGTAGGGTAGCAATGAAGCAGGACTCCACACCCGCGCGCGGTGCAGGCAACAGCATGCGTGGTTTCACCCTGATCGAGATCATGGTCGTCGTGGTCATCATCGGCATCCTGGCCGCGCTGATCGCGCCGACGGTCATCAGCCGGGTGGACGATGCCCAGATCTCCCGGGTACAGAACGACATCCGCGCCATCGAGAGTGCACTGCAGCTGTTTCGGATGGACAACTACCGCTACCCGAGCACCGAGGAGGGCCTGCGCGCCCTGGTCGAACGTCCCAACGACCCCAACATCCGCAATTGGCGGCCGTATCTCAGCAGCCTGCCGCGCGACCCGTGGGACAACCCCTACCAGTACGTCTCCCCGGGCGTCAGAAACCCCGACTATGACGTGTTCTCGTACGGCGCGGACGGACGCCCCGGCGGCGAGGGCATGAACGCCGACATTGGCAACTGGCAGCTCGACTGAGCGCGCCCCGTGCGCCCCCCGCCGCTCCATCGCGACGCGTCGGGCTCTCGGGTTTACGTTGATCGAGATCCTGGTGGTGGTGATGGTGATTGGCGTGATCGCCGCCGCCGCAGTGCTGGCGCTCACCGCAGGCGGTCGGGACCGCGACATCGAGCAGCAGGGTCGTCGGCTGGCGGCGCTGCTGGCGCTCGCCTCCGAGGAGGCGGTCATGCAGGGCCGCGAGTTCGGTTTCGAACTGACGACTGACGGCTACCGCTTCGTGGTCTATGAACCGGAACTCGATGAATGGTGGCTGCTCGACGATGACAGGCATCTCGGCGCGCGGCAGCTCCCGACGGGCGTGCGCCCCGGCCTCGTGCTGGAGGGTCGTGACCTCGACGTCGCTGGCGGTTTCGCCGAGACGCCGCGACCCCAGGTGCTGCTGCTCTCCAGTGGCGAAATGACGCCGTTCCTGCTGATGCTTTACCGTCAAGGGCAGGCGCTGCCGGCCGCCAGTCTCGAGGCCGACGCCGTCGGCCGCCTGTCGCTGCGGCTGGGTGAAGAGGCCGGTCGGTGAGCGTGCGGGGCTTTACCCTGCTCGAAGTCCTGGTGGCACTGACCATTGTCGGTCTCGGCATGCTGGCGGTGTTTACGCAGGCCGGGCAATCGACCCACGTCACGGTGCTGATGCAGGAACGTACGCTGGCAAGCTGGATCGCAGGTAACCGGATCACCGAGCGTGCGATCAGTCGCAGCTGGCCGGACATCGGCGAGACCGGGGGTGAACTCGAGTATGCCGGGCGCCAATGGCGCTGGCGCGAGACCGTCGTGGCCACGCCGTCTCCGGCCTTGCGCCGCATCGACGTCGCCGTGG
>PWZL01000065.1 GCA_003567475.1 Gammaproteobacteria bacterium
ACCATAGAAACTCATCACGCGGCCCGCCTGGCAGGGCCGTGGCGCGCCTGGCAGGACTCGAACCTGCAACCCTCGGCTTAGAAGGCCGATGCTCTGTCCGGTTGAGCTACAGGCGCCGAGTGCCGCAGAAATCGTGGGCTGCACGACTTCGACCAAAGCTATCATCCTGACCCTTGTGCCCCTTGCCCGCTCGCACGGCCAACGCGCCTGGTGTCCATGCTGCCTGGCCCCGCTGCCTGGCCCCGGAGCAGCTTGCGCTGATCCCCGCCCGGGCATTTTTTTCGGTCGCAGGCGAGTTGGTCGGGGCAGAGGGATTCGAACCCCCGACCCTCTGCTCCCAAAGCAGATGCGCTACCAGACTGCGCCATGCCCCGAAACTACGCGCCAAGACGCAAAGGTCAAGCGTGGAAATATACGCCGCACGGCAGTTCCAGGTCAATTCCCGCGGACCGATGTCGCCTTGTCGCCCCCCCGGGTGCGTGCGAGAATCGCCGCGTCCACAGCGGGCCACGGCGCCCCGCCTCCAGCTCACGGAGACCCCGGCGAATGACCGCAAGGCTTATCGATGGCAAGGCCACCGCAGCATCGTTGCGCGCGGAAATCGGCGAGGCGGTGCGCAACCGGCTGGGCCGCGGCCTGCGCGCGCCGGGCCTGGCCGTGGTGCTGGTCGGCGACGACCCGGCCTCGCGCATCTATGTGCGCAACAAGCGGCTGGCCTGCGAGGAGACCGGGATCCTCGCCTTTGACCATGACCTGCCGGCAAGCACCAGCGAAGAGGAACTGCTTGCGCTGATCGATGGCCTCAACGCCCGGCCGGACGTCGACGGCATTCTGGTGCAGCTGCCGCTGCCCACGCACATCGACGAGGTCAAGGTCATCGAGCGGATTCTGCCGGCCAAGGATGTCGACGGTTTCCACCCGTATACCGTGGGTCGGCTCGCCCAGCGGATCCCCGTGCTGCGCCCGTGCACGCCTTACGGAGTGATGACTCTGCTGCGCCGCTACGACATTCCGGTGCGCGGCCGGCATGCGGTGGTGGTCGGCGCATCGAACCACGTGGGCAGACCCCTGGCGCTGGAGTTACTGCTGGCAGGTGCGACCACGACCATCTGTCATCGATTCACGCAGGACCTCGCGATGCATGTCGGCATGGCCGAGATCCTCGTCGTGGCCGTCGGTCGCGCCGGGCTGGTCCCGGGTGAGTGGATCCGGCCGGGTGCCGTGGTCCTGGATGTGGGCATCAACCGCCAGGCCGACGGCCGGCTGATCGGCGACGTGGTGTTCGAGAGCGCGCGCGAGCGGGCGGCGTGGATCACGCCGGTACCGGGCGGCGTTGGCCCGATGACCGTCGCCATGTTGATGCACAACACCCTGCACGTCGCTGAAACCAGTTCACCGGCTTCCTGATCCATCACCACGCTCCCGCGGAGACCCCGAAACATGACTTCTGTTGCCTCCCGATGCCTGGCGCCCGCGCTTCTGGCCTTCACCGCTCTGGTCGCCACACCGCTGGCCGCCGAGACGCCGCTGCCCAACTTCCCGAAAGTGGCATTCACCACCACGCTCGGCGAGTTCACCGTCGAGCTGGATACCCGCCGCGCGCCCCACACGGTGCGCAATTTTCTCGCACTGGTCGAAGCCGGTCACTATGAGGGCCTGATCTTCCATCGCGTCATCCAGGGCTTTGTGGTCCAGGGCGGCGGCTACACGCCGGACTTCGAGTTGCGTCCGGTCGGCGACGAGATCGTCAATGAATCCGGCAACGGCCTGTCGAATCGCCGCGGCACCATCGCCATGGCACGAACCAATGATCCGCACTCGGCCAACAGTCAGTTCTACATCAACCTGGTGGACAACCTCTCGCTCGATCCGCAACCCAGCCGCTGGGGCTATACCGTCTTCGGCAGCGTTGTCGCGGGCATGGAAACCGTCGATGAGATCGGCTTTGTGGCCACCGCGTCAGGCGGCCCGTTCGAGCGCGACGTCCCCCAGGCGCCTGTGGTCATCACCGGGGCGCGCCTGATCAACGGCGGAGGCGGCTGAGCCGGCACCTCTTGGTCTGGCTGTTCATCTCCGATCTGCACCTCTCGCCGGAACGCCCGGACATCACCCGGCAGTTCGAGGACTTCCTGGCGGCGTGGCGGGGCCAGGCCAGTCATCTCTATGTGCTGGGCGATCTGTTCGATGTCTGGCTGGGCGACGATGTGGCCGGGGCATTTGGCGCCCAGGTGGCCGCGGCGCTGCGGCGGCAGCGGGACGCCGGTGCGCAGGTCGGGCTGCTGCACGGCAACCGTGACTTCCTGCTTGGGCCACGCTTTGCCGAGGCCTGCGGTGCAACGCTGCTGACCGATCCCTGCATCCGTGAGATTCACGGCCGCCGCGTGCTGCTCAGCCACGGCGACCTGTTCTGTACCGACGACCACGGCTACCAGCGGATGCGCCGCGTGTTCCATCAGCCGCTGGTCCAGCGTGGCTTCCTCGCCCTGCCCCACCGGCTGCGCCAGCGCATCGGCGCGCGGTTACGCCGCCGCAGCCAGCAGGACGTCGCCGGCAAGGCTCCCGAGATCATGGACGTCAATGCCCAGGCGGTCAGCGACGCTCTGCGTCGCCATGACGTGAACTGCCTGTTGCATGGTCATACCCATCGGCCAGCGGTCCATCAGTTCGACCTCGATGGCCGCCCGGCCACCCGGATCGTGCTGGGAGACTGGTACACCCAGGGCAGCGCCCTGGTCTGGGACGAGCACGGCTTCGATCTCAGACAGCTGCCGCGGCCAGCGGCAGCCCGGAGTGGAAGCGAAACTGCGGATCCGGCCGGGTGATCAGCCGCGCCTCAGCGGCGGCCAGCTGCTCGAGCCGCGTCTCGATGTCGCTCGTGTCGGCAGCCCGGCGGGCCAGCGCCAGATAGTTCTCGAAATGACGGGCCTCGGAGGCGAGCAGGCCTGCATAGAAGCGCCCGACCTCTTCGGGCAGCAGCGGCGCCAGCAGCGCGAAGCGCTCGCAGGAGCGTGCCTCGATCAGCGCCCCCACAAGCAGCGTGTCGACCAGCCTGCCGGGTTCATCGCGGCGCAGCTCGGCCCTGAGGCCACCGGCATAGCGCGACGCCGACAGCGCCCGCCAGGCGACACCGCGCCGCTGCATCAATGCCCGCACCTGCTCGAAGTGGCGCAGCTCCTCGCGCGCGAGCCGGGACATGCGCTCGACCAGCCAGGCGTGCTGCGGGTAGCGGTGCAGGGTGGCCAGCGCCGTCGCGGCGGCCTTCTGCTCACAGGCGGCATGATCCAGTAACAGCACCGGCAGTTCTGTCAGCGCGCGTTCCACCCAGGCCGCAGGCGTGGCGGCCGTGAGGAACGCCGCAACAGCCGGCGGAACGATGACCGGCACGCCTTCGGATGCAGCGTGGGTCATGCCGCCGCCTCCAGCGCCATCAGCAGGTGCGACGTCGATTCGAACCGCGCCGAAGGCTCGGCCGCCATCATCCGGTGCACCAGCGGCTGGTACTGCGCGAGCGCCGGGGGCAGCGGCGGACGCGGGGCATTGCGATGCTGATAGACCAGCGCCATCGGCGTGCGTGCATGGAACGGCCGCTCTCCCGTCAGCATCTCGAAGAGCATGATGCCCAGGCTGTAGCCGTCCGAGCGCTCATCCATCGGCGCGCCGTGCCCCTGCTCCGGGCTCATGTACCACGGGGTCCCGAAAATCATCCCCGGACTGGTGATCGCCTGCTCGCTGCGCATCGCCTTGGCCAACCCGAAGTCGATCAGCGCCGGGGTCGCATCTGCTCGCAGCATCACGTTAGCCGGCTTGAGGTCTCGGTGCAGCACACCGAGCCCATGGACCGCTGCCAGCCCGCGGGCAATCCCCCGGGCCATGGCCAGGGCCTCGGCCGGCGCGAGCCCCTGGGCGATGCGTGCCCCCAGCGTGCCGCCGGGAAGATACTCCATGGCAATCCACGCCTGGTCATCGGCCACCCCGATATCGTGAATCTGCACGACGTTGGGATGCGCGAGCCCGGCGATGCATTCGTATTCCGCAAGAAACCTGGCATACAACAGTCCGGCATCGAGCTCGACGGCCCCACCTCGCAAAAGCTTGTAGACACGTGTCTCACCGCTGTCCTCGTGCTCGGCCAGCAGCACGCTGGAGACCTCACCCGCGTGCAGGGTCGCCCGCGTGCGCCAGCCTCGGGGCAGGCCCATACCGCGCGTCGCGGGCACCGCGCGCCGGCCCGAGAGCGCCTGGCGCAGCGCTGCCACCAGGCCGTCATGCCGCAGCCGCTCACGTGGCAGGTAATCCTCGGCCCCGGCCTTGATGGCCCGCACGGCCAGCGCCTCATCACCGCCGTGCGCCAGGGTCACCACAGGTGGGAAGCCGGGACGGCGCGCATAGCGGCCCAACCACTCCAGCGCCGCCTCGCGCCCATCATCCAGGCTGAGGACCACAAGATCGAAATCCCCGCCACCGAACTCGGCAGGCATCCCGCTGGCGGCAGCAGGCGAGAGTTCGGTGAACTGCGCCGTGGGCCAGACCACGTGGACATGATGACGGAGCCACTCCCGCGCCGGCGTCGCCGCCTCGATGACCAGCACCCTCAGTACTTCGGACATTGCGCGCGCGGCGCTCAGCGCATCGCCGCCAGGTTCTCGGCGTCGCTGTCGTCTTCCACCGTGCCGTCGCGATAGCCACCGACGCTCTCCGCCGGACGCGCAAAGGACGCATCACGGCGACTCGCCTCGAGATCGGCCAGGTACTCGGGGGTGATGTCGCCCGTGACATATTCGCCGGAGAAGCACGACGTATCGAAGGCTTCGATCGCGGCGTGATCGTGGCGCACCGCACGGATCAGGTCGGGCAACTGCTGGTAGATCAGCCAGTCCGCGCCGATCAGCTGCGCCACGGCCTCCTCGCTGCGACCATTGGCCACCAGCTCGCTGGCCGCCGGCATGTCGATGCCATAGACGTTCGGGTAACGCACGGGGGGTGCGGCGGAGGCGAAATACACCCGTCGAGCACCGGCCTCGCGGGCCATCTCGATGATCTGCTGGGAGGTGGTGCCGCGCACGATCGAATCGTCTACCAGCAGCACGTTCTTGCCGCGGAATTCGAGGTCGATGGCATTGAGTTTGCGCCGCACGGATTTCCGGCGCAGGGCCTGACCCGGCATGATGAAGGTTCGTCCGATGTAGCGGTTCTTGATGAAACCCTCGCGATATTTCACGCCCAGCCGATGGGCCACCTGCAGTGCGCTGGTGCGGCTGGTATCGGGGATCGGGATCACCACATCGATATCGTGATCGGGCCGCTGGCGGGTAATGCGCTCAGCCAGGGCTTCACCCATGCGCAGACGCGACTTGTACACGGAGATATTGTCGAGGATCGAGTCCGGCCGTGCGAAATAGACATACTCGAACAGACAGGGCGTGTAACTCGCCGGCCCGCCGCAGGGATCGGTGTAGAGCCTGCCCTGGTGATCGATGAACACGGCCTCGCCCGGACGCACGTCACGCACCAGGTCGAAGCCGAGCGCGTCGAGGGCGACACTTTCAGAGGCGATCATGTGCTCGACGCCGCCACGCGTCTCGCGCCGGCCGATCACCGCCGGACGGATGCCATGGCGATCCCGGAACGCGACAATACCGTGACCGATGATCAACGCCACCACGGCATACCCGCCGCGGCAGCGCCGATGGACCGCCTCGACCGCGCGGAAAATATCGGCCACATCGAGGCGGCCGTTGGAGAGACTCGCGAGCTCGTGGGCAAACACGTTCAGCAGCAACTCGGAGTCCGAGCCGGTATTGAGGTGGCGACGGTCTTCACGCACCAGCAGCTCGGAGAGCTCGGCGGCGTTGGTGAGGTTGCCGTTATGGCCGAGGCAGATGCCGAAGGGTGAGTTCACATAGAACGGCTGGGCCTCGGAGGAACTCGAGCAGCCGGCTGTCGGATAGCGCACATGTCCGATGCCGACATTGCCCTTCAGGCGGAGCATGTGCCGCTGCTGGAAGACGTCTCTCACCAGCCCGTTACTCTTGCGCATGTGCAGCCGCCCGCGGTCCTCCGTCACGATACCCGCGGCGTCCTGCCCGCGATGCTGGAGGACGGTCAGCGCATCATAGATGCCCTGGTTGACGGGCTCACGCCCGACGATGCCGACAATTCCACACATACCCTCGTGCCACTCCCTGGTCGTCAACCGGCCTGGCGCAGGCGAAGCCCGGGCGCAGGTTCCCTGTCTTCGGGCTGCAGCGTTTTCAGCCGGTCCCCGGCCTCCTCGGCCAGCGCCCGGATGCCGTCAGCGAGTTGCTCGCCGTAGGGCATCAATCGCGACTGCTGCCACCATGGATCAGCCGTCATCCCTGCAAACTGGCCGCCGATCACCAGCACGCCGACAAGCACCACCCCACGCCCGAAACCAAACAGCATACCCAGCATCCGGTCGGTGCCGGTCAGGCCGGTCCCGCGCACCAGCAGTCCCAGCACCAGATTGACCAGCATGCCGCCGATCAGCACCGCGAAAAACATGACACCGCGCGCGACCCAGAGCTGAATCGTCGGCGAATCATCCAGCGCGCCCAGCCAGGGGTCGAGCACCCAGGCGTAGCGCAGTGCCACCCACACGGCCAGAATCAGCGCTGCCAGCGAGACCGCCTCGCGCACGAACCCGCGCACGAAACCGATCAGCACGGAGATCGACACCAGAACGATCAGGGCGTAGTCGACGACGGACATTTGAGGACCGGAGCAGGTCGGGAGGCGCGAAAGCAGCGGAGTCTAGCAGAGTCCGGACACCGGGGCGGGGCGCGCCGGGCACTCACTCTGGCACAGCCTGGCCACGGTAACCGTCGCTGACCAGACGCGCCAGCAGCGCATCGGCCTCCTCACGGGTGCTCGCCGGGCCCACGCGCACGCGGTGCAGCACCCGGCCCTCCGACTCGTGTCGGGTGACGAAACTCTGATAGCGCTTCTCGCGCAGTTCGGCGGCGAGGCGGTCCGCATTGTCGCGATTACCGAAGCTGCCCAGCTGGATCACCCAGTTCTCGCCCGCGGGCGCGGTCGGCGCTGCAGGACTCGCCGGCGTCGGCTCGGTCGCCGCCGCTGCCGGCGCCTGGGGCACCGGCACGGGTGTCGGCGGCTCCGGCTCCGGTGGCGCTGTCGCGGTGCGCGGCGGCGGCGCAGCGGGCTCGACCGGCGGGGCCGCATCGGCCGCCGCTGCGCTGTCCGTCGGTGCCTGTGGCGAGGGGGCGACCGGGGCGGGTGCAGGGGTCGGCAACGGGGCTTCGGCTGCCGGCGTGGGCGGTGCGGTGGGCGTGTCGCGCTGCTGCTCGAGGCGCACGGTACGGGTGCGGGCGTCGGTGTCGTCGGCGTTGTTGAATGCGGTGCGGAGGTGGCGGGCGACGAGCTCGATGCACGACAGCGCCAGTGGATCGGTCATGGCGTTGGCTTTTTGCGAGACGTACGCCTCGATACCGTGGGTGAGCGTGTCGACG
>PWZL01000007.1 GCA_003567475.1 Gammaproteobacteria bacterium
CCTTGGCGCAAGCGTCGTGGGGCGGCAAGTGCTCACGCCGCTGGATCTCGAGCGGCGTTTCGGTCTCACGCGTGGTGACATCTTCCACGGCGCGATGGGGCTTGATCAGTTGTGGAGCCTGCGGCCTGCGCTGGGCTCGTCGGCCTATCGCCTGCCGGTCGACGGGCTGTATCTCTGCGGCGCGGGCGCCCACCCGGGGGGCGGCGTCACCGGTCTGCCGGGGCGCAATGCCGCGCGCGCCATGCTCGCCAGCGGCCTTCGCAGACGCCCCTGAGCGGATCAGGTGATTTCCGCGCGCGATTTGACTTAACTTAAATAACTACATGTTTTGTATAGCAATAGAAAGCAGTTGGCCGCGGGTTGCGTAGCCTTGGGCCCGCCGCTGGGCTATACTCGCCCGGAACCTTTCGCCGCCGCCGCCGGACCAAGCTGCATAAGCTTTGGAAAACAGAACCCTGTTGGGCTACGCTGCTCGACAGGCTTCCCCAGGAGGTGGCAGCGCAGATGTTTTTGCAGCGCAGCATGGCTTTGATCGTCATCGGTTCGCTGGCACTGGTGGGGTGTATGACCACCGACAGCAGCCGCCAGCAGCAACCGCCGTCGAGCCAGCCTGTACCACAGACTTCCGGCGGCACGCCGTCCTCGGGTTCCCAGGGTAGTCCATCCGTGTCCCAGGTTCCTGGCTCTTCGGGTGACGGCGTGTCGGCCGGTTCTTCTTCTCCTTCGCCCTCGTCTTCGCCGGCATCCAGCGGGTCGCCGGGTGCCGAGTCGGGCGATCGCGCGGGCGCAGGGGGCGCGGCGGGCCGCGACGGGCCAGCAGGCTCGGGCTCAGGGCCTCAGGTCGGCAACCGTGGCACCGGGCCGATGCCCGGTGGCGGTTCATCGGGCTCGGGTCAGCCCGTCGAGGGCGCAGGCGCCCCCGGCGGCGGCGCTGGCGCCGGCCCCGGGAGTGAGGACATCGATTGGGGCGACGCTGGCGTGGCTGGCGGCGGTCGGCCGGGCAGTGGTCGGGCGGCGGAACTCGATCGCGAGCTCGAGCGTGCCCTGGAAGATTTCGACGGTGAGATCCTGGCGGAGCAGGAGGGCTTGGCGCGCGCCGGTGGCGGACCGGCGGCCGATGCGGGCCGCCGCACCGGTAGTGGCGAGGAGGCGGGTGGGACCGCCGATGGCGCTGGCAGTGGACCCCGGGTAATCTCCGGCAACGTGTTTGGTGACGATGATGGCGCCGAGGGCAGTGCCGCCCGCGGCGGGATGGGTGGGCGTGGTCCCATGCACCCGGGGCTGAGCGACGAGGAAGTCGCCGCACGCACGCCGGATGACATCGGCGACGGAGGCGACGATGACATCGTCGCCCGTCAGCTTCGAGAAGCAGCCATCAATGAATCCGATCCTGAGTTGCGGGAGAAACTCTGGGAGGAGTACCGCGATTACCGCGCCAGCATCGGGCGCTGAGGTGAACAGGTGATGCCACGGCGAGACTTCGTGAGCGGGAGGACGGCGCCGCTGTTGGCCATGCTTGCCGGCGCGTTGCTGGTCTCAGGTTGTGCGACCCAGCAGGTCCACCGCGTGAACACCACACCGCTGGAGCAGGCGAGTGAAATGCTGCCCGATGAGGCCCTGCTGGATGTCGGCATCGTCGTGTTCGATACCGGTATCCCCACGGATGATCCCACCGTCGACGTCCCTGGCGCCTTCCCGCGCCTGCGCGAGGCCGAAGCGCGGTTTTTCCCCTATCACCTGAAAGACACCCTCCAGGACACAGGCTACTGGGGCGCGGTGCGGGTGGTGCCTGCACCATCGAACAGCTCCGAGTTGCTGGTCTACGGCCTGATCAACCAGTCCGATGGCGACATGCTGGATCTGCACATCCGCGCCCAGGACGCGACCGGGCGCGAGTGGCTCAACCGGCGGTACCGCGAGCGCATCGCCGCGGCCGCCTACCGGGGCAGCGCCGATCCCTACCAGGACGTGTTCAACAAGATTGCCAACGACCTCGTCGCGGCGCGTCGGGGTCTCGAGCAGGCGGAGCTTGCGCGAGTGCGTCAGGTGGCGAAGCTGCGTTTCGCCGCCGAGCTGACCCCGGAAGCCTTCGGTGACTATGTGGTTCAGAACCGCCGCGGTGTCTACGAGATCCGCCGACTGCCGGCCGAGGATGACCCGATGATGCGGCGGGCCATGCAGATCCGCCAGCGTGAGCACATGTTCATCGACACGCTTGATGGTTACTACGGCAGCTTCTACCACGAAGTCGGTGAGGACTACGATCGCTGGCGCCAGTTCGCGCGCGACGAGGCCGAAGCGGTCCGCGAGTTGCGCTCTTCGGCGCGCTGGCGTACCGGGCTTGGCATCGCCGCGATCGTCGGGGCGGTGATGATCGACAGCAACAGCGGCAGCCGTGGCTATGGCCAGCGGGTGCTCAGAGACGTCGCGGTGTACGGTGGTATCGAGGCGATCCGCAGCGGTGCCCAGAAGCGTCGGGAGGCGGCCTTCCATGAGGCCGCCATGCAGGAGGTCACCGAAGCCTTCCAGGGCGCCGTACGTCCCATCCTGATCGACATGCAGGGCGAGACCGTGCGCCTGACGGGCTCGGCGGAAGCGCAGTACACCGAATGGCAGCGGTTGATGCGTGAGATCTACGCTGCCGAGACCGGGTTCATCGACGACATCGACATCTACTCCGAAGCGCTCCCGGAGACCGAACAGCTGCCCTCGGTCGAACCGATACTTCTCGAGGAGCTTAACGGGGCGCAGTCCCGTCATGATGACGGCCCGGCGCACGCCGACGCCACTTCGTCCCCCGCCGGCAGCGGCTGAGGCCGCGCCAGAACCGTGCCCGGGTGGCTGCCCGGTGCCCGCCTTGCCGACGGGCGCTTCGTGCTGGTGCGAGAGCTGGGGCGCGGCGGTCTCGGCGCCGTCTGGCTTGCCCAGGATACGTCCACCGATACCCGCGTCGCCCTGAAAATCCTCGCGCCGGCGTTCGCCCGGCATCCGGGGGCGCGGGAACTGCTGCGTCGCGAGTACCAACGCCAGCATGCGCTGGTCCACCCGCACATCCTCCGCGTCCACGCCCTGCTCGACAGCGATGACACCCAGCTGCTGGTCATGCAGCATGCGCCAGGGGGCGACGTGCGCCACCTGCGCGGCGCCCCCTGGCGTCGGCTGCTCCCGTTGCTCGTGCAGGTGGCCGACGCGCTGGCCCATGCCCACGACGCAGGCGTCGTGCATCGCGACCTCAAGGCAGCGAACGTGCTGCTCGACGAGAACGGGCGGGCCTGTGTGGCCGACTTCGGTCATGCCGCCCCGGCGGCGGGAGGCGCGGGCGAGGTGCCCGAGGGCGGGGGTACGGCCGCGACCATGAGCCCGCAGCAGCTCGAGGGGGCCGCGCCCAGTCCTGCTGATGATCTCTACGCCTTCGGTGCACTGTGTTACGAACTGCTTTCGGGGGGCTTGCCGCTCGGTGACGCACCGGATCCGGCGACGGTGCGGGTGCGCGTGCCGCCATCACTGGGTGCGCAGGCGCCGGGGCTGCCTGAGCGCCTGGTCGCGCTGGTGGATAGCCTGCTGGCCAAGTCCCCGGCAGCGCGACCCGCGTCGATGGTGATCGTCCGCGATCGCCTGGAGGCGCTCGGACAGGCCGCCATCGAGACTTCAGCCGCGGCGCCCGCGGGCCGGTCGGCCGCCGCTGCCCGAGCGGCCGGGGAGGACGGGGACGACGAAGCCCTTGCGATCGCCCCCGTGACACCGCGTCGCCGGCGCAGAGGCCAGCCCGGCGGTGTGGCGGCAGGGGTCGGGAGTGGCCCCGGCCCGCCGGAGGACGCGTCCGGGCCCGCGGGCGGGTCATCTGGCGGGATGCGCCGAAGGGGGCGCGTGGCCGCGGCGCCGCAACTGCCGGGCGGCCCGGCCGCCTGGACCGCCGCGGCATTCATCGTGCTGATCAGTCTATTGCTGTTCACAGTGATCTGGCTGCCGCGGCTCGGTGCGCCGGGCGAGCTGCCGGCCGAAGCGTCGCTGGCCGAGGACGCCATGCCTGGCGTGTCCGCGCCCGGGCCCGGGCGCGAGCCGCCACCCGCCGGGCGTCGCGAGGATGCCGAAGCCGTGCTGGGGGTGCTGGTCAATCTGCAGAACCGGCTGACCCCGCTGGAACCGACGCGCTGGGCGGGTGAGGACTGGAGCCGCGCTACCGAGCTCGGCGAGCGCGGTGATGACCTGTTGCTGGCACGACGCTTCAACGATGCCGAGGCCGCTTACAGCGAGGCCCTGTCGGTGTTGCAGGCCATCGAGGCGGCCCTCCCGGAGGTCTTCGACGCGGCGATGACCCGCGGTGGTGAAGCGCTTGCGGCAGGCCGCCAGGCCGCGGCGCAGGCGGCGTTCGAAGAGGCCGTGCGGCTGCGGCCTGACGATGCGGCCGCAGGCGCCGCACTGGCCCGCGCCGAAGCTCTGGATGCGGTGCTCGAGGCCATGCAGCGCGGTGCGCGGGCCGAGCACGACGGCGCCCTCGATACCGCCCGCGCCGCCTATGCCGAGGCGCTCGAGCTCGACGGACAGTGGACGCCGGCCCGCGAGGCACTGGCGCGCGTCCGCCGCACCCAGGCCGATGCCGGCTTTCAGGCCTTGTTGTCGCGGGGCTACGGCTTCATCGGCAATGAGCGTTATCGCGAAGCGATCGAGGCCTTCGAAGAGGCGTTGGCGGTTCGGCCGGATGCTGCCGATGCACGCGAGGGCCTGGTGCAGGCGCAGCTCGGGTTCCGGCTCCAGCGGATCGGTCTTGCGCAGCTGCGAGCGACCGCGTTCGAGCGCCAGGAGCGCTGGGAGGAGGCGTTGGCGCAGTACCGCGAGGCTCTCGAGATCGACGAGAGCCTCGGTTTCGCGCGCGAGGGCCGTGCACGTGCCGAAGCTCGCGCCTCGCTGGAGGCCAAGCTCGAGGCACTGAACGCTGCGCCGGGCAGGCTGTTCGACGATCGGGTGCTCGCCGAGGCCGAGGCGGTGCTCAGCGAGGCGCGCGAGACCTTCGACGACGCCGGGGGACGACGCCTGGCGACGCAGATCGAACGTCTCGCCAGGCTGATTGAGCTGGCCACCACCCCGGTCGACGTCGTGCTGCGCTCCGATGGTCTCACGGAGGTGCGGGTGTTTCGTGTGGGCCCGATCGGACGCTTCGAGGAGACGACGTTGCAATTGCGGCCGGGCGATTACACGATCATCGGCAGTCGCGATGGCTTTCGCGACGTTCGCGTGACTCTGGCGGTGCGTCCCGGACAAGCTCCGGCGCCGCTCAGCGTCATCTGCACGGAACCGATCTGAGCGCGCCGCGGGCGCGCTGGATGACGACATGGACGAACACGGTGGACAGGATACCCTGCTGAGCCTCGACGATGCCGGGCATCGTCAGGGTGCTGCAGCCGAGGAGCTCCCGGCGCTGATTGGCGGCGGACCCGATGACCTGCTGCGCGTCGCCGGCTGGCCGGCCGGCATTCTGCAGGTCGGGCGCCTGGAGGGTCGGTTCTTCGTCTCGCCAACCCGCAAGGACCTGCTCGAATGCAACGCTGAGCCGCTGCGCGAGACGCGCTGGCTGCAGGAGGGTGACGTGATCAGCGGTCCGGGTCGACAGCTGCGGTGCAGTGTTGCCGACGACCGCCTGCGCCTGGTCAGCCAGGGGACCGGCAGTGCCGGTGATACCCTGCCGCCGGATCTCGACGCGCTGGCCGCCCAGGCGGTGGAGACTGCCGGCGCCCCTGCCCCCGCCGGCCCGCGGCCCGAAACCATTGCCGCGGCCGAGTACCGGCGCCGCCGGCCGGCGCCGGTCACGCCGGGGCGGCGCCGGCCGGGACCGCTGGCGATCGTGCTCTGGAGCGGTCTTGCGGTGCTGCTGGTGCTCGGCTGGTTCGCGTTCACGGCGAAGTCGGTGCGCCTGGTGATCGAGCCTGAGCCCGAACTGGTGACGCTGCCGGGCACGCTGCTGAAATTTCGGATCGGCGAACGCTGGTTGCTGCGCAGCGGCGAGCATCGCGTGCTGGCCGAGCGTGAGGGCTACCGGCGTCTCGAGCAGGTGATCGAAGTTGGCGCGCAGCCCGACCAGCAGCTGCGGCTGCGGCTCGAGCGTCTGCCGGGACGGATCACCCTGTTGACCGAGCCGGCCGTCGAGGGCCGGGTGCTGATCGACGATGAGCCGGCCGGGACGCTGCCGCTGCGTGACCGCGACGTCGCGCATGGCGAGCGACGCTTCCGCGTCGAGGCGCCGCGGTTCCTGCCGGCCGAAGCGGTGCTGGACGTGGAGGGTGGCGGTGTGGCGCAGACGCTCGCCCTCGAGCTGGTGCCGAACTGGGCACTGGTCAGCGTGAGCAGCCGGCCCGCCGGGGCGGTCATCAGCATCGACGGGGAGGCGGTCGGTGAGACACCGGCGACGCTGGAGCTCGAGGCGGGCGAGCGGCGGGTCGAGCTGACGCTTGCCGGCCACAATGCCTGGCGTGACACGCTGAGCGTGCGTCCTGACGAGCCTCTGGCGCTGGAGACGGTGGTCCTGCAGCAGGCCGACGGTCGGGTGCAGCTGGTCAGTCGGCCGGCTGGGGCACGGGTCACCGTCAATGGCCAATACCAGGGTCAGACGCCACTGACGGTGACCCTACGCCCGGCGCGCGAGCACGAGGTGGTGTTCGCATTGCCTGGCTATCGCAACGAGCGCCGTGCACTCTCGGTGCAGGCCGACAGCGGTCGCCGTCTCGAGCTCGAACTCGAACCCCTGTTCGGTGAGGTGCGTCTCGAGGTCGTCCCGGCCGAGGCCGAGGTGGTGGTCGACGGGCGGTCGCTCGGCACTGACCGCGTGCTGACCCTGCAGGCGGTGCCACAGACGCTGGAGATCCGCCACCCGGGCTATGCGTCCCAGCGGCTCGAAGTCACGCCCCGGCCCGGGTTTCCCCAGGAGATCGAGGTCAGCCTGCTGACCGAGGCGGCGGCCCGCGAGGCGGCGATTCCGCGCAGCATCGAGACCGCTCTCGGTGGCGAGCTGCGACTGCTGGATGTCGGGGCGTTCACGATGGGCACGCCGCGGGGTGAGCAGGGGCGGCGCAGCAACGAGGCGCAGCGCCAGGTGGAGCTCACGCGTCGTTTCTACCTGGGGGTGCACGAGGTGACCAACGCCGAGTTCCGGGCCTTCCGTGACTCGCATGACTCCGGACGCTTCGGCGGTCAGTCGCTCAATGGTGACCGTCAGCCCGTGGTGAATGTGAGCTGGGAGGACGCCGTGGCCTTCCTCAACTGGCTGAGCGCGCGTGACGGACTGGAGCCGGCGTATGTGCGCCAGGACGGGCGCTGGGGACTCAGCGATCCGGTGACCACGGGCTATCGCCTGCCGACCGAAGCGGAGTGGGCATGGGCCGCCCGGCATCTCTCTCGCGCGCAGCCGGTACGCTTCAGCTGGGGCGATGATCTGCCCCCGCCGGACCGCGCCGCCAACCTGGCCGATGTGTCAGCCGCCCAGCTGTTGCCCACGACGCTGGTGACCTATAACGACGGCTTCCCAGTCAGCGCCCCGGTCGGCAGTTTCGCCGCCAATCCGGCGGGGATTCATGATCTCGGCGGCAACGTCGCCGAATGGGTGCACGATCTCTACGCCATCGTGCCCCCGGCTGACGGGGGCCGCCGCGTACAAGATCCGCTGGGGCCGACCACCGGGCGTTTCCGTGTGGTGCGCGGGGCGAGCTGGCGCCATGCCAGCATCACGGAACTGCGGTTGGGCTACAGGGACTATAGTGATCGGGCCCGGGACGACCTGGGCTTCCGCATTGCGAGGTATCTCGAATGACACGCATCGTCATCGGCACCGCCGCTGCTGCTCTCGTCGGCCTGGGTCTGCTGTGGATTGCGGTGGCCCCGGGTGCGCATGCCCAGGCCCAGGCCCAGGCCCAGGCCAGCGAAGAGGCGCCTGCCCCGCCAGCGGTGGGCGAGGAGACCGAGGGTGAGCGCGAGGTGGCGGAGCGCCCGCCCGAAGCGCCCGCCGAGCCGCCGCCGGCCGGCGCCTCCGGCGACCAGTTCACCCCGACCGAACGCCTGCGCCACGACCAGGAAGTCGACTTCCCGGTCGACATCTGAGGCCCAGATCCAGTCAGCCCGAGGTACGCCATGAAGCGCCGTTTCCCCGTCGAATTCGTCTACCAGGTGTTCGCGCTGATCATCGTGATCATCGTGGTGCACGCGATCTACGTGACCTACGTCCGGCCCACCGCCTTCGCAGTGCTGGAAGCGCAGGAGATCAGCATGGCGCAGGATCCCTTCTACATTCCCGAGCGCTCGCTGGTCGTGCTGATCCGGGACTTCGAGCAGCAGGCCTGTTTCATCCTGATGTTCTGGGCGTTCGCCATCATGGGTTTCAAGGCGGTGACCACGCTGCGCGAGCGTGCGCTGCTCGATCGCGATCTGGTCAACGTCCCGGAAGGGTTGAGGATCCTGCCCGAGGACACGCGCGAGTACGCGCGCAACCTCCAAGGACTGCCCGAGCGCCAGCGACAGCTATTCCTGCCGCGGGTGCTGCTCGCCTCGCTGGAGCGTTTCGGATCCTCCCGCAATGTCCAGGACGTCGCGTCGGCGGCCCGTGATGCCTGTGATTCCGAGGCCGAGCGCATGGAGTCGGAACTCTCGATGATCCGCTACATCGCCTGGGCGATTCCCTCGGTAGGCTTTATTGGCACGGTGCGCGGTATCGGTGAAGCCCTGGCCCAGGCCCACCTGGCCGTGGAAGGGGATATCAGCGGTGTCACCCAGAGCCTGGGTGTGGCCTTCAACTCGACCTTCATCGCACTTCTGATCAGCATTGTGGTGATGTTCCTCGTCCACCAGCTGCAGCTGTTGCAGGAACGGCTGGTGTTCGATGCCCAGACGTACGTGGACCACAATCTCGTGCGCCACATGAAGGCGGCCTGACGGACGCCCGCCATGACGGCGCTCGCGCTGGAAATCGCCGGTGACGGACTGACCCTGCTGAGAGAGGGTGGAGCGGTCGTGCGCGAGCCCGCCTATGCGCTGCTGGAGGGTGCTGCGGTGATCACCGGCGAGCCGGCACGGCGCCAGTACCGGATCCGGCCGCGGCATGTGCAGCGCCGGTTCTGGGACCAGTTGGGCGAAGACGAAATTCCCGGCACCGGGCTCACCCAGGCCGATCTTGCGCATGCTCAGCTGGAGGCCGCCTGGGAGATCCATGGCGACGGTGTGGAGGCGGTCTATCTGGTGGTTCCGGACGGTTACACCCGGGACCAGCTCGGGCTGGTGCTGGGGCTTGCGCAGGAGTGCGGACTGCCCGTGGCGGGACTCGTCCCCACGGCACTTGCGGCGAGCACACGTGCGGAGCCGGATCGCCAGCGCCTCCACCTCGACGCCGGGCTTGGGCATTTCACGGTCACTGAAATCGTCATCGGCGAGCGGCTGCGCTGGCTGCGTCAACAGCGGCTCGACAGCGTCGGCCTGGACAGCTTGCGTGATCGCTGGATCCGGTTGATCGGAGAGGGCTTTCTGACCAGCACGCGGTTCGATCCTCTGCACGATGCGCAGAGCGAGCAGGCCCTGTTCGAGGCCTTGCCCGGCTGGCTTGCCGCGGTGCGTGAGGGGCCGGTCAGGCTGACGCTCGAGTACCAGGACAAGCGCTTCGAGACACAGCTCGAAGCCACCGCCTTCACCACCAGTGTCGAACGCGCCTATCGGGCGCTCCAGCAGCTGGTGGCCGCGCTGCGTGAGCCCGGCCAGCCACTCACCTTGCAGCTGGGCGAGCGGGCCGCCTTGCTCCCGGGGCTGGCCGCAGCGCTGGCCCGACTCGGGGAGACGCGGGTCGTCCCGCTGCCGCCGGGGTACGCTGCCGCCGGGGCGCTGGCACGGCGCACGATGTTCGCGCGCGGCGAGGGCGCAACGACCGTGCTGACCCGGAGCCTGCCGGTGCTCGAGCCTGGCGATGCTCTCGCGCTCCAGGCGCCAGTTGTGGAGGCCGTGCCGAGGCCTGCCAGCGAGGCCGCCGGCGGCATGCGTGCGACGCACGTGGTCTGGCGCGGGGTGGCCCATCCGCTCACCGGCGATGCCCTGACCATCGGCACCGCCGTCGACGATGCGCCATCCGCCCGGGGTCTGGCTCTGCCGGAGGACAGCGCGGGGGTGTCGTCACGCCACTGCGAACTGCGGCTGCTCGAGGATGGGGCGCTGTTGACCGACCTCAGCCGCTACGGAACCTTCATCAACGGGTGTCGCGCCGGCACCGAGACCCGGGTGCAGCCCGGTGACGTGATCCGCGTGGGCACGCAAGGTGAGGAATTGCTGATGATCAGGCTGGCCTGAACATGGCCCGTCGCAAGCGCCGCGCCTTCAACGTCTTCAACCTGTCCTTTCTGGACATCATGAGCTGTGGTTTCGGCGCGGTGATCCTGTTTTTCATGATCATCAGCGCGCAGATCTCGCTGGACAACCAGGAGCGCCTCAAAGAGAGCATCTCCGAGGTCGAGCGGCTCGAGGCGCGGGTGAGTGCCGGGGAACGCCAGCTGGCGTCCCTGCGCGAGTCGGTGAGCGAAAGTCTCACGGAGCGGGCGGCCACCGGCGCGATGGCCGAAGAGCTGGCCGCCGCGGTGCGTGAGGCACGCGCGCGGCTGACGGATCGCGAACGCCTGGCGATGATGCGCCGCGAGGAAATCGAGCGGCTGCAGGCCGAGTTACAGGAACTCGAAGCCGAGTCCGAGCGCCTGGCGCGTGAGAGCGTGACGACCGAGGACGCCGGGCGTCAGATTCGCGCCGTACGCGGCGAGGGGGAGCGGGCCTACCTCACCGGTATGCGCATGGGTGGCGAGCGGGTACTGATCCTGGTCGACGTCTCGGCCAGCATGCTCGACACCACCATCGTCAACGTGATCCGCCGCCGCAACATGCCGTTCGAGCGCAAGGTCACGGCGGCGAAGTGGCAACGGATCATGGCGACGGTCGACTGGTTGTCGGCGCAGATTCCCGAGGACAGTGAGTTCCAGATCTACCTGTTCAACACGCGTGCCTGGCCGCTGGTCGAGGGCAGTGACCGGCAGTGGCTGTCGGCCTCTGCCGATGTGGGGCGGCTGGACGAGGCCATCCGGCTGCTGCGGGAGGTGGATCCGGGGGACGGCAGCAGCCTGCACCGTGCCTTCGAGGTGGTGCGCGAGATGAACCCGCGCCCCGACAACGTCTACCTGATCACCGACAGCCTGCCGACGCAGGGAGCGACGGCGCCGGCACGCCGCACGGTAAGCGGCGCGGAGCGTGCGCGGCACTTCGAGCGTGCCCTCCGGATCCTGCCCACCAACGTACCGATCAACGTCATCCTGTTTCCGCTGGAGGGGGATCCGCGCGCCGCGCCCAATTACTGGGAGCTCACGCTACGGACCGGCGGGACCTTCATGGCACCGACCGAGGACTGGCCATGAGACGACGCCGCAGACGCGATACCGACACACTCAGCCTGTCGTTTCTCGATGCGATCTGCTGCGGCTTCGGGGCGATCATCCTGCTGATCGTGATCACCAAGATCTTCGAACCCAGACTGCGCGAGGCGACCACCGATGACGTCGAGGCGCGTCTGACGTTCCTCAACCAGAGGCTCGAGGACATTGCCATCGACAGCGAGCGGGCCGCCGATCGCTTGAGTATCACCGAGGCCGAACTCGCCCGCGAGCGCCAGCGCATCGAGACACTCCGCCGCGAGCTCGCGCGGATCGAGTCCAGCCAGGCCGATGCCACCGATGCCGCAAGAATCGCCGAGGAACTCG
Source organism: Gammaproteobacteria bacterium (assembly GCA_003567475.1). GTDB lineage: Bacteria > Pseudomonadota > Gammaproteobacteria > Steroidobacterales > PWYM01 > PWYM01. Next base: position 11,757 of record PWZL01000007.1, read on the forward strand.
AAGGGCGGCTGAACCGTGCGCGTCAGCGCCTGACCGAGGAGATGCAGCGACTGCTCGCAGATTTCCGTCGGCGCCCTGAAGACTCGCCGGTCGGAGGTATCCCCATCGACAGCGAGTACATCATCTTCGTCATCGATACCTCGCCGAGCATGACCGAATACACGTGGCCGCGGATGATGCGGATCATGGAGGAGATCCTCGACACCTACCCGGAGGTGAGAGGCATGCAGGTGATGAACGATATGGGGACTTACCTGTTCACCCGCTACGCTGGCGAGTGGATTGCCGATACGCCAGCGCTGAGGCGCGCGGTGATGGACGGGCTACGCGGCTGGCGGCCGTTTTCGAACTCGAGCCCTGTCGAGGGGGTATCGCGCGCGGTACAGACTTTCGCGACCCGCCAGCACGGGGTGAGCATCTATTACCTTGGCGATGAAATGCACGGACACAATCTGCATCAGGCCGCCGAGCAGATTCGCCGTGCCAACATGGGGCCGGACGGGCAGCCGATGGCGCGCATTCACTCGATCGGTTTCCCGGTGATCTACGACTACACCGGCAGTGTTCAGGCGACTGGGCTGCGCTTCGCTGTGCTGATGCGCATCGTCACCGAGCAGAACAACGGAACGTTCGTCGCCCTGCACAGCGGTCGCGGGCGCGATCGCTAGGCGGGCCCGTCAGCGGCACCGTCCCTGCAGTTACGGGGCCGTCAGTCCGGCAGAAATTCGCTGTCTTCGAAGACGAACTCCGTCCAGCTTTCCGTGTCCAGAATTTCCGGAACATGGCGCTCGAAGCCGGCCAGAACACCCGGCGGCAAGGCGTCGAAGCCCGCGACCTTGGTGCCGAAGCCGCGCGCCACAGTTCCGCCAGGCTGCCCCGCCATGCCCATCCACGGCGCCCAGTGGTTGAAATTCTGCAGTTGCTTGTGTGTCGGTGCGGAGTGCACCTCAGGATCGAGGATGCTTGCCAGCGGGGCGGAGTAGGTCATGAAGGAATTGACGTAGGTGGTCGCACCGGGCTCGAGCATGCTGGGCAGGGCTTCCAGTGACTGGGTGGCCAGGAACACGCGATCGCCTATCACCTCGATCGGCAGAGGGTCGGGGTTGTAACTCATGACCACGTAACCCTCCGGGGTGTACAGACGCGGCACGGGGCCCAGACGGAAGTTGTGGATCGGCAGGGTTTCGCCGGTGACAGGGTTGACGAATTCCTCCAGCGGCTCGCGACCGTCGATGGCCGTGTAGATGCCGGCTTCGAACTTGGTCATCTGGTATTCGTCGTCGCCCAGCGGTTCCCAGTGGTCGACCAGCAGATTGTTCATGGTGAACATCGGCAGGAAGTTTCCCCGGCCGGTATGCGCGTAGATGTTCAGGCGCATGAACGAGATTACCGTCTCCTGGGCCACGCTGCCGACCAGTCGTACATGGGTACGCACGTTCACGTGCGGATCCGCGAAATCAGGCAGCTGCGCGACTGCAGGCGCCGGTGTATTCGCCGCGACGGTGGCGCCGGCAAACCCTCCGAGAGCGATGCCGGCGGTGCCGCCGAGCAGTGCGCGCCGGTTGAGATGGAGTGTGCGACCCTGGTCACTGCTCATCGGTGTGCTCCCCGCAAACGTTGCTGTGGGATGAACGCTACCCCGCTTCTCCAAGGCCGTCCAGCAGACGCCCGGGTGAAGGCAGTCCGATGTCCGGCAGACGGTCGAGACCATCGAGGATCAGCCAGACCCCGAGCAGGGCGAATAACGCGGCCGCCACGAGGCGCAAGGTCCGCATCGGCAGTGCCGCGGCAAAGCGCCAGCCGAGCAGCAGCGCCGGCGTAGTCACCAGCAGGATGCCCACGGTGGCGCCGAACACCACGGGCCAGACAGTGCCGGAGGCGCCCGCGAGGGTCACGACGGCAAGCTGCGTCTTGTCGGCCATTTCGAGAATGAAGAACGCTGCCGCGGAGGTCAGGAAGATGCTGCGCGCGGTGAGTCTCTCGGCCTTGCTCTCGTCTTCAGGAAACAGCACCCACGCCGCCATCACCAGAAACACCGCGCCGACCAGCAGTCCGTGCCAGTCGGTCGGCAGGACCAGGAACAACCAGACGCCGGCGAACGCCGAGATGAGCTGGTTGCTGAACAGGCCCGCCACCATGCCCAAGAACACCGGCCACGGCCGCCGGTAACGCACACCCAGCAGGATGGCGAGAAACAACGAGCGATCACCGAGTTCCGCGATCGCGACCGTAAGAACGGTGAGATAAAACAGGTCCATGACGGGGAATGATTCCGTGCGTCAGAGTTGACGGGGCGGCGCGTCCCCCGATGACCGCGGCAGTAGACAACAGGTGTTCCAGCCCGTCAAATGCGCCCATACCCAGTTGTCAGGAGAGGGCATGGGCCGAGGCAAATCCCGTCGTCGCGTCGTTTACGCCCGCAACCGCGGACTTGGCTTGCCACAGCTGCTGCTGTTTCTCGTCGGCATGCCGGTAAAACTTCGGGGCGCGGTGATCCACCGTACGCCCTGGGTCACCTGGACGCTGGCGGCGCTGATCGCAGCCAGCTCGGTCGCGGTCTGGGGCATCGAGCCGCTACAGCCATTCGCGTTGCAGCTGGCCTTCTGGCCTGAGCTTGGGCTGCCGGCGGCGCTGCCGGGCGCGGTGTTGCACGTCTTCCTGCACGGCGGCTGGCTGCATCTGCTCGGCAACCTGTATTTCCTGATGCTGTTCGGTCGCAATGTCGAGTGCGCCTTCGGGCGGCGACGCATGTTGGGGCTGTTTTTTCTCTCTGCGCTGCTCGGGGCCCTGCTACATGGGATGTTCACCGATGCCGGACTGATTGGCGCCAGCGGGGGCGTGTTCGGCATCCTGGTGTTCTATGTCTGCCAGTTTCCGCAGGCCCGCGTGATCTGGGCACCCGGCTTGCTGGTCCGGGGTGCCCTGCTGCTCTGGGCACGGCGTTTCCTTGACCGGGGCTTCCCGGTAACCGTGTATTTCGCCGTGTACGCGGGTCTGCAGCTGCTGGTACTCAACGAGCAGCTGTTTTATGCGGGTCAGGTCTCGGCGCTGGCCCATCTCGGCGGCGGTCTGGCCGGGCTGGTGATCTGGGCCGCCTGGCGCGCGCGGCTGCTGCCGTGACGCCATAGTTCGTCATGATTCGTCTGCCAGAGCGCTGATTTCATCCTGTCGGCAGCATCGCCGGGAGTTGCAATGGATCCCGCACACATCGTGCGTATGGAGGATCCCGACATGAACACAGCACGCACTCTCATCACCACCCTGGTCCTCGGCGGCCTGGCCGCTGGACCTGCCCTGGCAGATACCGACTCCCTGCCGCGGGCGAGCAAGCAGGAGTCGATCGGCATCGGCAGCGGACTCGTGGTCGGTGCGCTTGCCGCGGGGCCAGTCGGCGCCATCCTCGGGGCGGCCACTGGCGCCTTGCTGGGTGATCGCCTGCACCGCGACCACACGACGATGACGGGGCTCGAGTCCGCACTGGCCGAAGCGCGGACCCGCGAGGGCCATCTCGATGCGCGCGTCGCGGCGTTGAGCGACGAGCTCGGTGTCCGCGAACGCATGCTGCATGATCTCGAGCAGACCACCGCACGGATTGGCGAATCGGTGCAGTTCAGTGTGCCGTTTCGCACCAGCGAGGCCAGCCTGCCGCCCGAGGTGGTGAATCGGCTGGCCAGGCTAGGCCGGGTGCTCGTCGAACTCGGTGACGTCGAGATCCAGGTCGAGGGGCACGCCGATGCGCGTGGCGAGGACCGCGTGAATCTCGCGCTGTCGGCGGCCCGCGCTGAGACCGTGCGGGCCGTGCTGCTGGACGCCGGATTGGCCAGTGAGCAGGTCCACACGATTGCGCACGGCTCGACTGAAGCGCGGGCCGATGCGGATGATCCTGACGGCCTGGCTTTCGATCGCCGTGTCGACATCCAGCTGGTGCTGAATACGCAAACCGGCCGATTTGCGCGGCGCGATTAAGCCGGCTGAGGTGCCCCTGGTGCTGTCCCGTCACCTTGGTGTTCGGGGCGGCACCGGGGCTTTGGTTTCAGTTCTTGCGCGGTGGCATCGGGATGAACGCCGAAGTCCGGCGCACGTAATCGCGGTACTTCGGTTTGGTGTCTGTCAGCGAGCGCTCGAGCAACGACACTCCGGAGACGCGAAGCAGGAAGTAGGTCATCAACACCGGGCCGATAAACGTCCACCAGGCCGTGCCGGTCTCCAGCGCCACCAGCCAGATCCCCCACCACAGGCAGGCATTGCCGAAGTAGTTCGGATGCCGCGTGTAGCGCCACAGGCCACGGTCCATCACCTCGCCGCGATTCGCGGGATCGGCCTTGAAGCGCCTGAGCTGCTCATCCCCGAGGGCTTCGAAGCCAAAACCCACCGCCCAGACCAGCGTGCCGAGAATGGCCAGCCAGCCCAGCGCCTGCGGGGTGGCCACCGCATGGCCGACCTGCACCGGCAGCGAGACGATCCACATCACCACGCCCTGCAGCACGAAGACGATCAGCAGGCTGGAGATCGCGAAATTGCCGCCACGGTCGTCGACGCGTTTGCGGATCGCGGCATAGCGGGAGTCTTCCCCATGGCCGGTATTGCGGATGGCGAGGTACAGCCCCAAGCGCAGGCCCCACAGCGACACCAACCCCGTGAGCAGCCACTGGCGCGGTGGATAGCCGTCAGCCAGCCACAGGCAGACCAGGGCGATGACCACGAAACCCGGTCCCCAGAAGATGTCGACGATGCTGACGTTCTTCAGCGGCAGGCTGAGCAGCCACAGCGCGAACATACAGGCCAGGGTCACACCGAGTGTGGCGGGCAGTAGTGAGGACAACTCCATGAGGCACTCCGGTTGGCGTTCAGGGGCATGACAACAGGTACGGCGGCGAGGCGCAATCGGCTTCCCGGCCTGGTGAGCGTGGACAGTCGGGGGCGCCCGGGAATCGTGCGGCCCATGCTACCCTGATCGTGGACCCGATGAAGGCTCCGGAGGGTCGATGATCGGCAGTCCCGGGCCAGCATGGGTCGTCAACCATCCATTGAGAGGAGACCCATCCATGGGCGTTCACACCACTACCGTACCGCTGGCAGGGCTGGCCGCGGCCGGCCTGCTGGCTGGCAGTCTGGCGGCAGGCCCGCTGGCTGCCGAGACGCGGATCGACCTGTCGACCCCGGAAGGGGCGATCTCGGCCATGCGCAAGATCAACTGTTCCCTGAACGATGCCGAGCCCGTGACCTTCTTCTGGAACGGTTACATGTTCTCGCGCGTGCCCGGTGAGCCTGACCGGCGGCTGTTTTACGTCGAGGGCATGAACATCCGCCAGTGCGTCACCGTCGAGGACGAGGTGCGCGGCACGGGGTATCGCATGGTCAGTCGGGAGATTCTCCTGTACATGGACCCTGACACCCGCGAGATTCTCGACGAATGGGAGAACCCGTGGACCGGCGAGACCGTCGAGGTGCTGCACATCGACAATGATCCGGTGAACATGCGCCCGGCGTTTCCTTACGACGAAAACGGCCAGCCCTCGGCGCGTTTCCGCGGCGAGGTGATCGGCGATCACTGGTGGATGACGACCACGGTGCCGCTGTTCTACAACAACCCGCTGGGCGGTGAGTATCAGCAGTACGTCGGCAACATCTATCACGCCACCGAGATGTTCAACTTCATGGGCAGTGTCGAGGAGCTGACCGACGCCAGCGCACCGGTCAGCCATCCGCACGTCGGCTGGGTGCGCGTGTCCGATTGGCTGCCGTGGATGAAGATGCGCGGACGGGTCGGCATGCCGTATTTCCATACGGCCGGGCGCAAGCTCGAGCGCTTCGAGGATCTCTCGGAGACTCTGCTCGAGGCCATCGAGACCCGCTTCCCGAAGTACGTTGAGCCGCCGCCGGTCGATGACGCGCGGCCGAACGAAACAAGCTGGACGTATTTCCAGAAGCTCATTGACGGCCGTCGCGCCGAGCAGCAATAGGCCGCAACAAAAAAATGAGGGCGGCCCGGTTGGGGCCGCCCTCCGTGCTGCGACAGCTTCGCGTCAGAAGTTGATGCGCAGCGTTCCCCCCCAGGTACGCGGTTCAGCCAGGAACGAGTTGAAGGTCTGGGTGCCTGTTGCGACACTGCCCTGAAGCGGCGCGTTGAAGGCCACCTGCTGGTAGTTCTTGTCGAACAGGTTGCGGCCCCAGAGTTCGAACTGCCAGCGGTTGTCGGGTGTGGCCACGCCGACCCGGGCATTCCACACGGTAAACCCGCCCTGTACCTTCTGCGGCAGCAGGTCGGAGCCGGAGTTCACGCTGCTGGTATAGCGCATGTCGATATGCAGCAGACCGCTGAGGTTGCCGGTCAGCGGGCGCTCCATGGTGGCGGCGAGGTTGGTGCTCCACAGCGGCGCATTGGTCAGGCGCTGGCCGGCCAGCGGCACCGGGCTTCCCGGCGGGCTGATGATGCTGCCACCGTAGCGGGCGTCACTGTAGGTCACGCCGCCCATCAGGGTCAGCTCGTCACTGACGAAAGCCATGAAGTCGGCCTCGATGCCTTTGGTCGTGGCCTTGTCGACGTTACTGACGATGAAATTGATGCCGGTGAAGGTGTTCAACTGGAAGTCGCTGAACTCGCTGTAGAACGCCGCCAGGTTCAGGTTGATGAGGTTGTCGAACAGCTGGCTCTTCAGGCCGGCCTCGAACGCATCGACGGTCTCGGCGCCAAACTCGAGGTCGCCAGTGGTCGGCTGCGTTGGGGGTGCCAGGCCAAGCAGCCCTGGAATGGGATTGGCCAGACCGGCGCGGTCGAGGTTATAGCCGCCGGCCTTGTAGCCGCGGCCGAAGGACAGATAACCGTTGATGTCGTCGGTGATGGCATAGGCCACGTTGACGGTGCCGGTCCATTCCTTGTCAGTGCGCTGCCCGCGGTAGACGCCGTCGACCAGCGGGTTGAAGAACGGCAGACAGATCAGGCCCAGACCCTGCTGGAGGCTGGCCACTGGCAGAACGCCCACCAGGTTCGGGGCATTCTGGAGCGCGGCGCCGCACGCGTTGTTGCGCGAGATCAGCGAGGCGAAGAAGTCTTTCTTCTCCTCGGTGTAGCGAACGCCGACCGTGACATCCATGCGGTCGGTCAGGCGCGCGGTATTGTGCGTGAACAGCGCCCAGCTCTCGGCATTCTGGCGGAAGTTGTCGGCCTGACCGCCGTCGCCGGCGGCGAAGTTGCCGCCCAGCGGAATGCCGGTGAACAGTGGCAGTACGGCCGGGTTGCCGGTGAGTACACCGCCGAGCAGTCCGTCCGCGTACAGTTCCCAGTCGCTGCCCACGCGGATGGCGTCGAGCAGGCGCAGGTTCTCGTCAGCGAAGAAGCCGCCGATCATCCAGTCCACCCGTTCGGAGGAGCCGGCCACGCGCAGCTCCTGGGTGAAGGTTTCGAACTTCTGCAGATAGCCATCGCCCGGCGGGCGGTAGAGGATATCGGCGTCGGTGTAGTCGATGTCCTGGGACCGGTCCAGGCGCCAGACGCGATGGGCGGTGATGGAGGTGACCGAGAAATTCTCGAAATCCCAGTTCAGCTCGCCGGACAGGCCCCATTCCTCCACGTCCTGCTGGAAGCCGCGCTCAGGATTGATCGAGCCCAGGCGTGCATAGGGGTCGGGCGGGGAGACGACGTTGCCGCCAAGCCCCTGGATCAGGAAACGGGTCGGGCCCTCGACCAGGGTTACCGCGGCGCAGCAGGTTTCTGTCCGGTCGGCCCAGTCGGCGATCACGCGGGCGCTGAAGTTGTCGGTCGGTTCGAAGCGCAGCTGGCCCCGCAGCAGGACGCGGTCACGGTCGTTGTAGTCGTCACCGGTGACCAGGTCGCGGATGAAGCCGTCGCGCTGCATGAAATTGCCGTCGAGGCGGAACGCCAGCTGGTCTTCGATCAGCGGTGCGGTGACGCCGGCCCCAGCGCGGGCGTAGCCATAATTGCCGCCGCTCAGGTTGACGTAGCCGCTGGTCTCAAACTCGGGCTGCTTGGTGATGACGTTGATCAGGCCGGCCGAGGCGTTCTTGCCGAACAGGGTGCCCTGGGGTCCCCGCAGCACCTCGATGCGCTCGATCTGACCGAGATCCGTCAGGGCCACGCTGTTGCGATTGCGATACACCCCGTCGATGAACACGGCGACCGAGGACTCGAGACCGGCATTGTCGCCGGTCGTGCCAATGCCGCGAATACGGGCCACGGCACCGGCCGCCTCGCCCGCGGAGCTGGTGAGCATCAGGCTTGGCGAGAGCGCCATCAGGTCGCGGATGTCGGCGACGCCGGCGCGCTCGAGTTGCGTGGCGCTGAAGGCCGATACCTCGATCGGAACTTCCTGCAGGGTCTGTTCGCGCTTCTGCGCGGTGACGATGATTTCCTCGACGATACGCTCACCCTGCGCCATGGCGGCAGGGGTGGCGAGGACCGCAGCGACGGCTGCGGCGACACTCAACGTACGAGTGTTTGGGTTCACGGCGTGCTCTCCCGAATCGAACCACGTTTCTCCCGAAGTGTCGCGGTAGTGCAACGACTACGGGGCCAATCGCCGCACGTTACCTCACTGCGACGAAACTGGCAATCAGGTTCGAATCAGGCGTAACTACGCTGCGCCGCAGCAATTTTTTCTCTGCGGCCGCGCTGTGAAAGCACCTTTCCGGGACGGGGTTGCCGGTGTGGCGATCCTGCGTCAGGCGCGCACGTAACTGCCGGGCGCATCCTCCAGAATCTCCATGCCACCCGAGCCCGGCTGGCGGGCGGGCACCCGCTCGCCCAGTTGCGGGACTGCCCAGGCATGCCAGTCCGGCCACCAGGAGCCGGCCTGCTCGGTGCTGCCAGCCAGCCACTCGTCGAGCTCGCGGGGCGCGGCGTCGTTGGTCCAGTGGCAATACTTCTCCGCCGCCGGCGGGTTGATCACGCCGGCAATATGGCCTGAGCCGGCGAGCACGAACCGCACCGGTCCACTGTAAAGCTTCGCCGCCTTGAATACCGAAGTGAAGGGGGCAATGTGGTCTTCACGACTGGCCTGCAGATAGACCGGGATCGCCACCCGCCCCAGGTCTATCGGGGTCCCGTTAAGCGTGATGCCGCCGGGCTGAGCCAGCCGGTTATGGCCATACATCTCACGCAGGTAGTACATGTGGAGTGCGCGTGGCATACGGGTGCTGTCGGCGTTCCAGTACAGCAGATCGAACGGGTAAGGCGCCTTGCCCATCAGATAGTTGTTGATGACGAAGGTCCAGATGAGATCGTTGGCCCGCAGCATGTTGAAGGTCGTGCTCATGGTCGAGGCTTCGAGAAAGCCCTGTTCAGCCATCATCGTGTCCAGGCTTTCGAGCTGCTTCTCATCGATGAATACTTCGAGATCGCCCGGCTCGGAGAAGTCCACCTGGGCGGCAAAGAACGTCGCGAGCTTGACGCGCGAGTCTTCGGTGGCGGCCATGTGGGCCAGCCCCGATGCGAGCAGGGTGCCGCCGATGCAGTAACCGATGGTATGCACCTGATCGTGCCCGGCGGCTTTCAGTGTGGCGTCGATGGCCGCCGAGATGCCCTCGTTGTAGTAATCCTCCCAGGTCTTTTCGGCCAGGCGCGCGTCCGGGTTTACCCAGGAGACGACGAATACGCTATGGCCCTGGTCCAGTGCCCAGCGAATGAAGGAATTCTGCGGCTTGAGATCCAGGATGTAGTACTTGTTGATCCACGGAGGGAAGATCAACAGCGGCACCTGGTACTGGGTGTCGGTGCTGGGGTTGAACTGCAGCAGCTGGAAGACGTCGTTCTGGAACACGACCTTGCCTGGCGCGGTGGCGACGTTCCGGCCGACCTCGAAGGCGCTCTTGTCGGTCATGCTGATGTGCAGCCGGCCGGTCTTTTCGTCAAGATCGTTCAGCAGGTTGCGCAGGCCACGCACCAGGTTGGCTCCGCGCGTCTCCAGAGTCTCCCGTAACACTTCAGGATTGGTCATCAGGCTGTTCGTCGGCGACATCGCATCGAGATACTGGCGGGTGTAGAACCGCACCTTCTTGCGGTGTGTCTCGTCCAGCCCCTCGGCGCGCTCGACCTGGTCCTGCACCCAGCGGCAGGTGAGCAGATACGATTGCTTGAGATGATCGAAGGTGGGGTTCTCGCTCCAGTCGCTGTGGCGAAAGCGGCGGTCGCCGGGTTCGGGACGAATCACCGGTTCGGCCGGCAGGCCCATGGATTTCTGCAGTCCGTACTGCCAGAGCCGGGTGAAGTCCTGGGCGAGCTGGAGCTGAGACAGATACAGCTGCATTGGATTGGCGTTCAGCGCCTGGCCAAGCTCGTTGAATGCCTCGCCGATGTTCAGCGGGTCCAGTGCCTCCGGGGACACCGCCTTCATGAGGCCCTGCACGAACTCATGCTGCTGCGCAGGCATGCGCAGAAACAGCTCCCCGAGCTCGACCGGGCCCTGCATGTTCTGATCCTTCTTCTGCTCGCTCATCATTTTCCCCGATAGCGGATTCGCCGCCGGCGGCCGTCCGCATGCTGGCCAAGTCTCGCCGACTCTCCCATACTAGCCGGCTTACCCCCGAAAGACAGGAGAGTGCAGCCATGAGCCAGAGCGATCTGCTCGCCGATCTTCAGGCCCGTGTGGACCAGACGCTGATGACCAGCGACTGGCTTGAGATCGACCAGGCCCGGGTCAACGCCTTTGCCGAAGCCACAGGAGATTTCCAGTGGATCCACGTGGACGTCGAACGTGCCAGGCGCGAATCCCCGTACGGCGCCCCGATCGCCCATGGCTATCTCACGCTCTCTCTGTACCCGTTCCTGCGCAACCTCGTCAACGAGGACAACCCGGCCTACCCGGGCGCCAAGAACATCATCAACTACGGTCTCAACAAGCTGCGCTTCCCGAATGCCGTGCGTGTCGGCGATCGCGTGCGGGGTCATTTCAAGCTCGCTGAGGTCAGTGAGATCACCGGCGGCCTGCAGGTGGTGGAACTGTTCACCGCAGAAGTGGAGGGTCAAGACAAACCAGCCTGCATTGCCGAGGGGATCTTCCGTCTGTATTTCTGAGCATTATTGCATTGCAGCAGAAAAAGGGACAGCCTTACCGGGAAGGTTTCTGCAGGACCCGCTGGCCTGTCCGCTGTCATCGAATCATCACTTTTGGATGCGACGATCGGGGGCATGAGCGTAATATATTGCGCTGCACAAAAAAGCTGTTATACTGCACCGCAGCATAAGCAGTCCCACCCGCCCCAGCAACCGGAGTCCAGATCATGACCAACGTCCAGAGCATCCAGAGCTTCGTCGACGCCGCCCAGGAGGCCATGGCGCCGATGAACAAGTACAACGAGTTTGCCGTCAAGTCCATGGAGCGCGTGCTGCGCAAGCAGTGGGAAGTCGCCGGCGCCTGTTTCGAACTTGGCATCGAGGAGCTGCATGCGCTCGGTCAGGTGAAAGACGTCCAGGGCACGATGAGCACCCAGCAGGACATCCTCGCGCGCATGACCGATACCCTGACCCGCGGCTCGACCGAGCTGATGGAGATCGTTCGCGAGAACCAGGCCGAAGCCATTGACCTGTTCACCAAGCAGGCTCAGGAGGCCACCGCTAAAGCCGGCAAGGCCACCAAGACGGCACAGAAAGCAGCCTGATCCGCGCTGAGAGCGATCGCAAGACAGACGGCGGCCAGGGATGGCCGCCGTTTTTTTTTGTCCGTGCCCATCGGTCGGCCGGTCCGGGCCGCTTCACTGCTCTAGAATACGCGGCATACACCGTCACCAGGAGGATATCGATGGGCCGAACCATGCACGCGCGCAACCCGCGGACAGGCGCACGCGACTACGCCTTCATGGCGGCTGACGAGGCGGAAGTTGCCGAGGCCTGCCAGGCCTTGCGTCAGGCGCAGCCTGCCTGGGCTGCGCTGTCTGTGGATGCTCGCTTCGAAGTGCTCGAGCGGTTCGCCGAGGCTGTCGAACGCCATCAGGATGCGCTTGCCGAGGCAGTGTCTGCGGATACCGGACGCTGGCTGATGGCGCTCTCCGAGACCCGCAGTGTCCGCCCCGCACTCGCGCGCTGGCGCCGTTACGCGCCGGAAGTGCTGACCGAGACCCGCGCCCGGTCCCAGGCGATTCCCGGCATCCATTACGCCCAGCAGCTCGTCCCCTACCCGGTGGTGGGCGTGATCAGCCCCTGGAATTTCCCGCTGCTGCTGTCGCTGATCGATGCCTTGCCTGCGCTGGTGGCCGGGTGCAGCGTGGCGATCAAGCCCAGCGAGGTCACGCCGCGTTTCGCCGCGCCGCTGGCGCGCGCCATCGCGGAGGTGCCCGAGCTTGCCGGGGTGCTCAAGCTCCTCCCGGGTGATGGTGTGACGGGCGCGGCGCTGGTCGAGCAGGTCGATCTGATCTGCTTTACGGGCAGTGTGGCCACCGGACGGAAGGTCGGTGAGGCCTGTGCACGGGCATTCATTCCCGCCTTTCTCGAGCTTGGCGGCAAGGACCCGGCCATCGTGCTGGCCTCGGCAGACCCGCAGCGTGCCGCCGAAACCATTCTGCGCGCCTCGGTGCTCGCCACCGGTCAGGCTTGTCAATCGCTGGAGCGGGTCTATGTCCACGAGTCCCTGTATCAGCCCTTTGTCAGTCACCTGGTGGCGCAGGCCAGGCAGGTGGAGCTCAGCACGCCGGATATCCATCGCGGTACCGTTGGCCCGCTGATCTTCGAGCGCCAGGCCGATATCATTGCGGGTCAACTAGCAGACGCGTTGGCGCGCGGGGCAGAACTCCACTGCGGCGGCGAGATCGAGCACCATGGCGGCGGTCTGTGGATTCGACCGACCGTATTGACCGGCGTGACCCACGAGATGCAGATCATGACCGAGGAGACCTTCGGCCCGATCATGCCGGTGATGGCCTTCGCCAGCGAGGCGGAGGCCATCCGTCTTGCCAACGACAGCGACTATGGCCTGTCGGCGGCGGTGTTTGCCGGCAGCGTGGAGGAGGGTGAGCGCGTCGGTCGCCAGATCGAAGCCGGTGGTATCAGTATCAACGACGGGTCACTCACCGCACAGGTTTTCGAGGCGGAGAAACACTCGTTCCGACTCTCCGGGCTCGGCGGCTCGCGCATGGGCCCGGCGGGCCTTGCGAGATTCTTCCGGAAAAAAGCGCTGTTTCTGCAGACCGGTGAGCCGCTGCCTATCAGCGCATTCGCCGAGGACCAGGCCGCGCCCTGAGGCTCAGAACATGCCGGTGGGATCTGCCGGGCCGTCCTCGCGCCTTGTGCCCTCCCGTGTGGGGATAAAGTCGCCGGTGATCATCTGATCGTAGGACTGGCCTGGCCCGACCATCGGGTAGACGCCGGCATCCGGATCGATGATGACCTCGAGGAAGGCCGGGCCCTTGAACTCAATGAACTCCCGGATCACCTGCTCGACGTCGTCCTTGTCTTCAAGGCGCCTTGCCCACGGGAAACCGTCGGCTTCGGCGGCTTTGATGAAGTCCTTCTTGTGAAGCGACTTGTCGCTGGCGGACATGCGGCCCATGAAGTAGAGCTTCTGCCACTGCTTCACCATGCCGTCACCGAAGTTGTTCAGTACCACCACCTTCACCGGCAGGTCGTAGGTGGTGACGGTTTCCAGCTCGCCCAGGTTCATGCGAATGCTGGCGTCGCCGTCGATGTCGATGACCAGGCGATCGGGACAGGCGAACTGTGCGCCGATCGCCGCTGGCAGACCAAAGCCCATGGTGCCCATGCTGCCCGAGGTCAGCCAGAGTCGCGGTGAGCGGAAATCGAAATACTGAGCCGCCCACATCTGGTGCTGGCCGACACCGGTGGCGATGATCGCCTCGCCACCGGTCAGGCGATTGATGCTCTCGAGCACGTGCTGGGGCTGGATCATCCGGCTGTCGCGATCGTAGTTGAAGCCATGCACGCGCTTGAGCTCGGCGACCTCCGCGAGCCAGGGGTCGAACTCGCCGCGAAATCGCCGGTGACGTCCGTGGCGGGTCAGCCGCGCCAGCGCATCGGTGAGTTCGCCGACGTGATGCCAGTCGACCCGCTTGACCTTGTGTATCTCCGAGGAGTCGACGTCGAAATGTGCGATACGCTGCGCGTTGCGGGCGAACTTCTCGGGGACGCCGGCGACACGATCGTCAAAGCGTGCGCCCATGGCGATCAGAAAGTCGCAGTCCTCGACGGCGTAGTTCGCGTGAGCGCCGCCGTGCATGCCGAGCATCTGCAGCGAGAGCTCGTCGGTGGTGTCGATGGCGCCGATGCCCATCAGGGTGGTGACCACGGGAATGCGGAACGCCTCGGCGAACTCTCGCAGGGCCTCGGCGGCACCGGCGTTGATGACGCCGCCGCCAGCATAGATCAGGGGTCGCTTTGAGGTCGCCAGCATGGCGAAAAACTCGTCGCAGCTCGCCTCATCGAGGCGGTTTGCCGCCAGCTGTGCCAGGCGGTGCCGATAGCCGGGAATAGGCAGTGCGCCGGCACCCTGAAAGATGCCTTCCCAGTTCTGAACGTCCTTGGGGACGTCGACCACCACCGGTCCCGGCCGGCCGCTGCGCGCGATTTCGAAGGCGCTGCGCATCGTGGCCTCCAGCCGCGTCGCGTCGGTCACCAGGAACACGTGTTTCGCCACCGAGCCCATGATCGAGGACACCGGTGCCTCCTGGAAGGCGTCGGTGCCGATCGCATGCGTCGGCACCTGACCGGTGATGACCACGATGGGCACGGAATCGGCCATACAGTCGCGCACCGGCGTGACCGTATTGGTGGCACCGGGGCCGGAGGTCACCAGCACCACGCCGACCTTGCCCGAGGCCCGCGCGTAGCCGGCCGCCATGAAGCCTGCGCCCTGCTCGTTGGCGGGCACGATCAGCGGCATGGGCTGGTGGCCGTCATCCGTGCGGGTTTCGTTGTACCTGAACACGGCGTCGTAGGTCGGCAGGATGGCGCCGCCGGAGTATCCGAAGATGGTCTCCACGCCCTCGTCGGCGAGCACCTGGACGATGATCTCGGCGCCGCTCATGCGTGTGCCGGTCAGTGGATGAGGCATCTCGGTTGGGGCCTCACTGGTGGCCTCGGGCGCTGCCATGGCAGGCATCTCCTTGGGAGTTCGCGGGCGGGGAAGCGTGTTGCACACGCGCGGCACACAATTTTAAAGAGTGTCGGGGAAATGATTTTGCATTGCAATAGCGCAGGCGTTGCGCGAGTATCTGCACCCTGCTCACCGCCTCAGGTCAGTTCGGAACGGCTTCATGCGTCACGTCATCTCCATTCTGCTGCAGAACGAAAGCGGCGCGCTCGCGCGGGTCGCGGCGATGTTCGCGAATCGCGGATTCAATATCGAGTCACTCAGCGTGGCGCCGACCGACGATGAGACCGTCTCGCGGCTGACGCTGGTGACCTCGGGCCCGGATGACGTGATCGCCCAGATCAACAAGCAGCTCGCGAAACTCGTCGACGTTGTCGCCATGATCGACATGACCGCAGGCGATCACATCGAGCGTGAGTTGGGTCTGCTGAAAGTCGCCGTCTCGACCGAGGGGCTCGCGGAGCTCCGCCAGCGCGCCGACAATTTCGGCGCCCGGGTGCTCGATGACCGCTCCGAGCATTTCACGCTCGAACTCACCGGCAGCGAACAGCAGCTCGACAGCTTCATCCAGACGCTGCCCCCGGGTGTCCAACTGCTGGCGGTCGTGCGCAGCGGTCCGATGGCGATCTCACGCGGCGCGCAGCAGCTGGTCGCCCCCCGTCCCGCGGACTGAGCGCGCGCCGACGTGGAGCTTTCCGGCTGGAGTCCGGCGCTCGCCGAGGCTTCCAGGAAGCGGCTGCAGTCGGCTCGCCGCGTGGTCCTCAAGGTGGGTTCGGCCTTGCTGGTCGATGCCGATACCGGAGCACTCGATGAGACCTGGCTGGTGGCGCTGGCCGCTGACATTGCCCGTCTCCGCGGCCGCGGTCAGCAGGTCATTGTCGTCTCCTCCGGGGCGATCGCGCTCGGTAGCCGGCGTCTCGGGCTGGCCGTGCGCCGTAACCGTCTCGACGAATCCCAGGCCGCCGCGGCCGTCGGCCAGATCCAGTTGGCGCGCGCCTGGCGCAACGTCTTGGGCGAACATGAGCTCGAGGTCGCACAGATTCTGCTGACCCTCGATGACAGCGACGATCGCCGCCGTTTCATCAATGCACGCAACACCCTGGAGACGCTGCTGCGACTGGGTTGCGTGCCAGTGGTCAATGAAAACGATACGGTGGCGACGGCGGAAATACGTTATGGCGACAACGACCGGCTGGCCGCGCGGGTCGCGCAGATGATCTCGGCCGACGTCCTGGTGCTGCTCTCCGACGTCGAGGGACTGTACAGTGCCGACCCACGGCTGGATCAGACTGCGCAGTTCATCGCGGAAGTCGCCCAGATCGATGCGCGGATCACGGCGGTGGCGGGCGGTGCTTCGACCCCGTTCGGTTCTGGCGGCATGGCCACCAAGGTCGCCGCGGCACAGATTGCCACGGCCGCCGGCTGCGCGATGGTGATCGGTCTGGGCCGGCGTGAAGCGCCGGTGGCTGCACTGGAAGCGGGTCGGCCCTGCACCTGGTTTCTCGCTGCTGCCTCGCCGGTGGCCGCGCGCAAGCACTGGCTCGCCGGGATGCTGACACCCGCAGGCACACTCGTGGTGGACGCGGGTGCTGCGCGGGCTCTGGCGGCCGGCAGCAGTCTGCTGCCGGCCGGTGTGTTGCGCGTGGAGGGCGAGTTCGCGCGGGGCGCCGTGGTTCGGCTGGTGGCGACCGAGGGCCGGGAGATCGGTCGCGGTCTGGTCGGCTACCCGGCTGAGGAGGCTCGACGGATCGCCGGGCACCACAGCCGAGAGATTGCCGATTTGCTAGGCTACCGGGGGCGCGATGCGCTGGTGCACCGTGATGACATGGTGCTGGTCAAGGATTTTCCGGAACCCCGATGAACGCGAATACGAGTCCTGTTGTCACGACTTCGCTGGCCGAGACCATGCATCTGCTGGGACGCGCCGCGCGCGAGGCTGCCAGTGTGCTGGCGCGCTGCACCGGCGAGCAGCGCGCCGCTGTGCTGGGCGATGCAGCCGCCACGCTACGGGCACGCTGTGCCGACATTCTCGCCGCCAATGCGCTTGACCTCGAAGCCGCCGATCGCAACCTCATCGCCCCGGCCATGCGTGACCGACTGTTGCTCGACGAGACACGTGTCGAGGCCATGGCCGTCGCCCTCGAGCAGATCCGCGCACTGCCCGATCCGCTCGGTGCGGTGCTGGCGGACTGGACCCGCCCGAACGGGCTGCGCATCCAACGGGTACGTGTGCCGCTGGGGGTGATCGGGATCATTTACGAAAGCCGCCCCAACGTCACAGCAGATGCGGGCGCGCTGTGTCTGAAGTCGGGCAATGCGGTGATTCTGCGCGGTGGCTCGGAGAGCTGGCATTCCAGCCGCGCGATTCATGAATGCCTGGTCGCCGCCCTGCGCGCCAATGCCCTGCCGGAGGCGGCCATCCAGATGGTGCCGACTCCGGATCGTGCTGCCGTCGGCCACCTGCTGGCCGGCCTCGGCGGCACGGTCGACGTGATCGTGCCGCGCGGTGGCAAGAATCTCATCGCCCGGGTGCAGCAGGATGCACGCGTCCCCGTGATCGGTCACCTCGAGGGCCTCTGCCACGTGTACGTGCACACCGCGGCCGATCCCGAGATGGCCCGCGAGGTGGTGTTCAACGCGAAGATGCGCCGGACCGGCATCTGCGGGGCGGCGGAGACGCTGCTGATCGACGCGGCCTGCGCATCGGCGCTGCTGCCGCCGATTGCCGAGCCACTGCTGGCTGCGGGCTGCGAACTGCGAGGCGACGAGGCGGCCTGCGCGATCGTGCCGGGCATGACGCCGGCCGCGGCCGAGGACTGGCGCACCGAGTACCTCGATGCGGTGCTCTCGGTGCGTGTCGTCGGCGATCTCGACGAGGCCTTGGCCCACATCCGCGAATATGGTTCAGGACATACCGAATCGATCATCAGCGCCGACCCGGTGGCTGCCGAGCGCTTTCTCGCTGAGCTCGACAGCGCCATTCTGCTGCACAACGCCTCGACCCAGTTCGCCGATGGTGGCGAGTTCGGCATGGGCGCCGAGATCGGCATCGCCACCGGGCGTATCCATGCGCGAGGGCCGGTTGGCGTGGAGCAGCTGACGAGCTTCAAGTACGTGGTGCGGGGCGCGGGCCAGACCCGGCCGTGAACGTCGCGAATCCGCAGTCCGGGCGTGCGGCATTGGCGTCAGGCCGCTGGCGTCGGGCAGGCGGTGCTGCCATGGTGATGCTGGGTCTCGCGCTCTCCGGCTGCGGTGCGGGCGAGCCGGAGAGTCCCGACGCCGGCCTGCTGCCGGTCGAGCCCGAGGCGCGCGCGCTGCACTGCTATCTCGTCCTGACGCTGACCATCGACCAGCTCACCCAGTTCGAGGGCACCGGACCGCAGGACGGATTTCTGGCCCGACGCAGCACCGAGGAGCTTCGCCAGGCGCGCAATCGGGCGGCCGCCGATCTGCCGGAGGCGCTTCTGGAGGACCTGCGCCGGCGTCCAGACCCTTGGCTCGACGAACTGCTCGAGGGATTCGATCAGGATGGGGACGGGGCACTGATGACCCGCCAGGAGGTCGAAACCTTCAATACCCATGTTGCGGCCTGCAGCCGCTATCGGAGTGCACCATGATTCGTCCGGTTCTCATTGCGCTTGCGCTGCTGGTGCTGTGTGTCCCAGCCAACGCCGGCCTGGAGATCACGCTGCGGGAGTTTCGCGGCATCGGACACAGCGAGACCGAGGCGTTCTCCGCGTCGGCCCCCTGGGTGATCGAGTGGTGGAGCCGGCCGCCGACGGCCATTGACCATGATCCCGCCCATCTGGAGGTTTACCTGTATGACGCGATGACCGGCGAGTTCCTGGGTCGCGTGGTCAAGCATGCTGGCGTGGGTCGGGGCGATATGCTGATCGAGCGGGGCGGGCGGTTTCGCTTCCGCGTGCAGGGCCAGGCGACACGCTGGGAACTGCGCGTGATGCAGATCGACGAGGAATATGCCGAGCGGCTGCGTGAGACCCACCGGCCCCGCGGCGGCAGCTCACCGCGTCGGCCGACGCTGCCCGGGCGTACGCCGTGACCAGTCGCTCACCGTTTCGTAGGCGGCCGCCGCCTGCAGCAACAGGGCCTCGTCGAATGGCCGGCCGATCAACTGGAAGCCTGCCGGCAGCCCATTGCGCGTGAACCCGGCCGGCACCGACAGCGCCGGTAGACCCAGATAGTTGACCGGGCCGGTGCAATGCACCAGCTTGGCGATGATGTCCCACATCGCGGCGCCAGCCCCGACATCCGTCTCCTCGATGGTGGGGACGGGAATCGCCAGCGTCGGTGCATGCAGGACATCGCAGCGGCCGAACACCGCGTCCACGAACCGTCCGAGCAGGCGCGGGCGCAGCTGCAGCGCCTGGACGTAGCTCATCGCCGGGATGGCCAGACCGGTTGCAGCCCGGG
Source organism: Gammaproteobacteria bacterium (assembly GCA_003567475.1). Classification (GTDB taxonomy): domain Bacteria; phylum Pseudomonadota; class Gammaproteobacteria; order Steroidobacterales; family PWYM01; genus PWYM01. The sequence continues at coordinate 31,241 of PWZL01000007.1, forward strand.
CGCGGACCTGCGGCGAGTAGGCTCCCCAGTGCTCTCGCAGCCAGTGCTCATGACGGGCTGTCGCCTCCGCGTAGATCACCGCGCGCCCGAGTTCGGTAAGCGGCTCAGGGTCGGGCAGCGTCACGGGGACCAGACGAGCCCCCAGCGCCTCCAGCGCACTGAGGCTGGCCTCCATCAGGGTGGCCACCTCGTCGGTCAGATGGGTGCCGAAGTAGTTGGTCGGCACACCGATGCGCAGCCCCTCGATACCCTGGCGACACGCGACCTCGAAGTCGGGCACCGGACGGTGCGCCAGATGCGGATCTTGATCGTCGGGACCCGCGATCACGCCTAGCACCCGGGCGCAGTCGCGGGCGTTGCGCGTGAAGACACCTGCCACGTCCACCGATTGCGACAGCCCCATCAGTCCGTGGCGGCTCACCCTGCCCCAGGTCGGCTTGATCCCGACCAGGCCGCAGATTGCGGCCGGCAGGCGCACCGAGCCGCCGGTATCCGACCCAAGACTCGCCGGCACGAGCCCTGCCGCCACGGCCACGGCCGAGCCGCTGGAGGAACCGCCCGAGATGTAGGCCGGGTTCCAGGGGTTGCGGCAGGGTCCGTAGTGCGCGTTATGGCCGGTCGGCCCAAGCGCAAACTCCGCCATGTGCAGCGCGGCGATATCGAGTGCGCCCGCGGCATCCAGGCGTGCGAGGACGGTGGCGGTCACCGGCGCCTGCCAGTCAGCGCGGATGCGGCTGCCACAGGTGCTGATCTCGCCGCGGCGGTAAAACATGTCTTTGTGTGCGAGCGCTATGCCGTGCAGGACGCCCGGCGGGTCGCCGCGTCGCCGGGCCTCATCCGCCGCCACCGCCGAGGCGAGTGCCCGCTCATGGTGGATCCGCAACGCGCAGTTCAGCTGTGGGGCGATGGCCTCGAAGTCTGCCAGGCGCTCACGGACGTGAGCTTCCGCGGACAGGTCCCCGGCGGACAGTGCGTCGACGAGTTCGCACAGCGTGGCTTCGCCGTGCGCGAGGGGCGACGGGGTACCGGCCCTCGGCTCGGGCCGCGGGGGGATGTCGGCCGCGTCGGCTGGAGCGTCGTGCTGTCGCCGCCGCGAGGCCTCGGCCAGCCGCTGCAGCTCCGCGAGAAAATCTCCCGGCTCGGTGTCGAACAGCGACTCGCGCGCAGCACGGGCCACCGCGGCCACGGCGTTGGCCGCCCCGGCAGCGATACGGGCGTAGGCATCCGGATCATCCGCCGGCCAGCCGAGCTGGCGGGCAAGCTCCCGCAGTGCGTCGCTCATGGTCCGCAGACGCGCAACGGCGGTCGGGTGGGGGGGGATGACGCGGTCATAAGACTCCTCGGTTCGCCTGCGAGTGGCTGTGACTCGGTGGGTTCTCGCGGGCAAGAGCATGCCGTGCCCGGGCAAGGTCGGCAACCGCATTGCCAACGCGGCACCTTGGCTTTAGGGTGCCGACATGCACGATCAACCGTCTCCTTTCCAGGTGTCGCTACCGGCCCCACGTCCGCTTCCGCCACTGCTCGTGAGCGCACGCGCAAACCTCCTGCTGTTTCTGGCCGTGACCTTCGGCTGGAGCTGGTCATGGCTGCTCCTCGGGGGGCAGGGCATGTCGTCTGGGCCGGGTGGCCCGTGGCTGTTCATCGCCCTGTTCGGTCCGGCGGTGGGCGCTTTCAGTGCGGTGATCAGTGAACAGGGCATGCGTGGAGCGGGCCTGCTGCTGCGGCGTCTGGCGCCGCTGGATCTGGGCTGGGGGATGTGGCTGCTGGCCCTGTATGCGGTCGTGCCTTTTGCCGTGCTGATGGCGCTGGTCGCCAGTCCCGGACATACCCGCGACGCCATTGGCAGCGCGGCGCTACTGTTTTTTCTGCCGCTGGTGGCCGCCTTTTCTGTGCTGCCGCGGCCGGTTGGCGTCGAGTTGGGCTTCCGCGGCGTCGTACTGCCGCTGTGCCTGCGCCGTTATCCGCCGCTGACCTCCGCGCTGTGGGTTGGGGTGCTGTGGACGCTCTGGTTCGTGCCTCTGTGGCGCGTGGGCGCGGGCGACGCGGGCTTGCCTTCGCTCGCGCTGTTCGTGGCGGTGCATGCCGTCGCGCTGATCTCGATGTCCATCATCCTGACGCTGCTTTACGTGCGCACCGGTGGCAGTCTCGGGCTGGCGATCATGGTACATGCTGCGCTGAATGCCGCCGTGCTGCCGTTCCAGGCGCTGGCCGGTCGCGAGATGCTGGCGTTGCCTCCCGTCCTGCCCCATGCGATCGCGCTGGTACTGACTGCGATCGCGCTGGGGGTCTTCTTCGGGTGGCGCGATCGTCGCGCCGCAGCCCTCAGCCCCGAGGGGCCAGCAGCCTGAGGCCGAGCCTGGCGGCCAGAGCAGTGCCATCCGGCGGGTGTCGGGTGTCGATCCTGATCGCCAGTGCCTGCTCCGCCGGCTCGAGCGGCTCATGGTCGCGCTGCTGTTGTGCCAGCACGCGCAAGTCGGCTTCCGAGGCATCATGGCCGGCACGGTTGCGGGCCTCGAGGCGTACCCGCAGAACGTCGTCGGGCGCCTGGCAGTCGAGGATGCGCACGGCAACGCCGAGATGACGGCCGAGTTCCAGGAAGGCACGGCGTTCACGGCGTCTGAGGAAAGTGGCATCCGCGATGGCGGGACGCCCGGCGGCAATCACCTCGCGACAGGCCGCCGCTACCCGCGCATAGGTGCGTGAGGTCCACGCCGCCGTGTAGCCGGCGTCACTGCCCAGCAGCCCGGGCGCCTGCTCGGTGAGCAGCCGCCGGCGTTCCACGTCCGTGCGCACCCGTACCGCGCCGGTGGCGCCCACCAGCGTGGCCGCCAGCGTGCTCTTGCCGGAGCCCGACAGGCCATGGGTGAGAATCAGTGTTCCGGGCCGGACCCGGAGTGTCTCCTCGGCCAGCGCCAGATACTGGCCGAGTCGCCGCCGGGCCTCGGGGCCGTCGTCCAGGGCGGCCACCTTGGCCCGCACCATCGCGCGATAGGCGATAAACAGCGGCAGCAACGGCAACGCGGCATAGTCCCCGCTGCGCTCCAGCCAGGCGTCAAGCAGCTCGGCGGACAATGCCGGGTACCCACGAGCCGTGAAATCCATCAATGCGAAGGCGATGTCGTTCAGCACGTCACCGGTGCGCAGGGTTTCACTGAACTCGATGCAGTCGAATACGCGTATCCGACCCTCCAGCAACAGCAGGTTGCCAGCATGCAGGTCGCCATGTCCGCGGCGCACCCGCCCTGCGCGCTGACGGGCGTCAAGCAGACCGGCATGCCGGGCAAGCTGGGCACGCGTGGCCGCGGCGACCGCACGGACGGCAGTGTGCAGGCGCGCCTCCTGGACGGCCCCTTCGATCACCGTGAAATTGTCCTCGCAGTGTCCGGCGAGTGCCCGCGCTGCGCCGCTCCCGGCGATCACGGCGTCGCAGTTCGCCTGGAAATCCGCCAGTTCGCGCCCCAGGCGCCGGATCATCGGCGCATCGACCCGCGCCTCGGCCAGTGCGCGGGGCAACTCGGCGTCACCCGGGAAGCGGCGCATGTGGACGCAGACCTCGAGGGTCGGGCTCGCATCGAACCGAGGCGCCTGGCGCGTGCCGCCGACGGAGCGCACGCCAAGGTAGAACTCCGGCAACAGCCGCCGGTTGAGTTCGAGCTCGCGCGCACAGGCGGCCTCGCGCAGTTCCAGCCGGCTGAAGTCGAGAAAGCCCAGATTGAGCGGTTTCTTGAACTTCCAGGCTTCGTGCGCCCCCAGCACGATGATCGAGATATGGGTCTCGATCGGCGCCGACACCGTTGCCGGCGGGCCGAAGGCCCCTTCGGCCGTCAGCCGTGCGATCAGCTCGCGCAGCGCGTCGACCCCTGCCTCATCAGGCTCTGACATGCTCATCGTGGCTGTTCTACCATGCAGCTTTGCCACTGGCCACTGGGGAGTGCCATGGACGCTTTCAGGGAATTCATGGGCGCCGTCGGGCTCCTGATCGAAGTCTTTGGTGTGCTCGTGATCGTCATTGGCATGATGATCGCGACCGCGCGTTTTCTGTTTCGCCGCCAGTCGGCATCGGTCGAGAGCTACCAGGGTTACCGTCAGGATGTCGGGCGGGCGATTCTCCTGGGCCTGGAATTCCTCATCGCCGGAGACATCATTCACACCGTCGCCGTGCGGCCGACGCTGGAGAGCGTGGTGGTGCTCGGGGTCATTGTCGCGATCCGCGTATTGCTCGGCATCGCGCTGCACCTGGAAATCGAGGGACACTGGCCGTGGCAGCCGCCGCATCCAGAGCCGCCTCGCCAGCCGCCAGGCTCCGGAGACGAGCCGGCGCGCTGACGCGGCCCGCGGCCTCAGCCCTCGGAGAGTTCCAGCCAGCGCTCGAGTGTGGCCTCGAGCTCGGCGTTGCACCGCTCGCGGGCTTCCAGCTGCTCGTGCACCTGGGCATAGGGCTGCTCGTAGAATGCCGGCAGGGCGATTTGCGCATCGAGTGCCGCCAGCTGTTGCTCCAGGGTTTCGATCCGGGCGGGCAGGCCATCGAGTTCGCGTTGCAGCTTGTATGACAGTCGCGTGCGGGGCGGCTCATCTGCCGTCGTCCGGGGCTGCAGCTGGCCTGCCGGCCCGGCGGTGGGCTCGCGGTCGACGGCGGTGGCGGCGATGTCAGCCGGCGGGCGTTCGCGCTCGGCCAGCCGCCGGCCAAGTCGCGCCCAGTCGCTGTAGCCGCCCGCGTGACGACGGATCAGCCCATCGTCCTCGAAGACCAGAGTGCTGGTGACCACGTTATCGATGAATTCGCGGTCGTGGCTCACCAGCAGCAAAGTGCCGCTGTATTCGGCCAGTCGGGCTTCGAGCACTTCGAGGGTTTCCAGGTCGAGGTCGTTGGTCGGCTCGTCGAGTACCAGCAGGTTGCTGGGTCGGGCGAACAGCCGGGCGAGCAGCACGCGATTGCGCTCGCCGCCCGAGAGACTGCCCACCGGTGCCCGCGCCTGCGAGGGGCTGAACAGGAACTCACCCAGGTAACTCATGATGTGGCGCGGCTTACCGCCGACGGTGACGAAATCATGGCCGTCGGCGACAGTGTCCGCGACCGACCGCTGATCCTCCAGCGCGCTGCGGCCCTGGTCGAACCAGGCCACTTCCAGGCGCGTGCCGAGTTGTACCCGCCCGGCCTGTGGTGCCACTTCGCCAAGCAGGATCCGCAGCAGCGTGCTTTTGCCCACGCCATTGTTGCCGACCAGACCGATCCGTTCGCCGCGCAGCACGGTGCCGGAAAACGCCGTGATCACGGGTTGCTCGCCATACGCATGGCTGATGTCGATGGCTTCGATGACCTTGCGCCCCGAGTCTTCGCCGCTTTCCTCGATTCGCAGGGTGGGTCCGCCTTCCGCGCGAAAACGCTGGCGCTCGGTGAATTCGCGGCGCATGGCTTCCAGGGCGCGGACCCGGCCTTCGTTGCGCGTCCTGCGGGCCTTGATGCCCTGGCGGATCCAGGCCTCCTCGCCCGCGAGCCGGCGCTCGAAGTGCGCCTGCTCGACGGCTTCGGCCTCGAGCGCCTCCTCGCGACGCCGCAGGAAGTTCCGGTAATCGCCCGGCCAGCTGGTCAGGCTCGCGCGGTCGAGTTCGACGATGCGGGTGGCCAATCGCTGCAGGAAGGCCCGGTCGTGGGTGATGAACAGCACGGCCCCCGACCAGCTGCGCAGCCGTTCCTCCAGCCACTCGATCGACGCGAGATCGAGGTGGTTGGTCGGCTCGTCGAGCAGCAGCAGGTCGGGCCGTGCGACCAGCGCCCGTGCCAGCCCCACCCGGCGCTGCCAGCCGCCGGAGAGACTGTCCAGCGGGGCATCGCCGGGGAGTTCGAGCTCGCTCAGCACCGTGGCGACCCGCTGGTCGAGCTGCCAGCCGCCCTCGGCCTCGATGCGGCGTTCGAGGTCGGCGAGGGCTGCGAGACCCGGCGGGTCGAGGGTGCCGGCGCTGCGCTGTGCATACGCTTCGATCAGCCCCCGCAGCGTGGCCAGTCCCCCGGCGACGAACTCGCGAACCGGCACCCCCGGGGCGACCGGCAACGCCTGTTCCAGCTGGCTGATGCGCAGTCCCTGACGCCGTCGGACTTCGCCCGCGTCTGGCTGGAGCCGGGCACTGATGATCTTCAGCAGGGTCGACTTGCCGGCACCGTTGCGCCCCACCAGGCACACGCGTTCGCCAGCCTCCAGGGTCAGGGAGGCGTTACGAAGGATCGGTCGGTCGCCGAAGTCCAGGGACAGAGCATCGAGGCTGAGGAGAGTCATGGCCTGTGGAGTATACCGCTGGTCTTCCAGCCCTCCGGGGAATCCGGCATGGTGACGGCGTGAACACGGGATATTCAGGCGACGCAACCACGGGGTGGGAGTGAATGCACGAAGAGACACTGATCTGGCTGGGCATTGTGCTTTGCGTGAGCCAGTCGGCGACCTTGTCAGGGCTCAATCTCGCCGTCTTCTCCATCAGTCGCCTGCGCCTGGAGGTCGGTGCCACCCAGGGTGACCGACGGGCGCAGCGTGTGCTCTGGCTGCGCGAGGACGCCAATTTCACGCTGGTCACGATTCTCTGGGGCAATGTGGCGGTCAACGTGTTGCTGACGCTGCTGGCCGAGTCGGTGCTTGCCGGGGTGGCGGCATTCCTTTTCTCCACGGTGGTGATCACCTTTGTGGGCGAAATCATCCCGCAGGCCTACTTTACGCGCCACGCACTGCGGGTGGCCTCGCTGCTCTCGCCGGTATTGCGCCTCTACCAGTTCCTGCTGTGGCCAGTGGCATGGCCGGTGGCCCGCGTGCTCGACCGGCTGCTCGGGCCCGAGGGCATCCCCTGGCTGCGCGAACGCGAGCTGCGTGACCTGCTCAGTCAGCACGCCGAGGCCGGCACCGAAGTCGGCCGGGTCGAGGCGCGCGGGGCGATCAACTTTCTGGCGCTCGACGACATTCCCGCGGCGCAGGAGGGCGAACCGCTGGCGCCTGACAGTGTGATCGAACTGCCGTTCGTGGCCGGCCGACCGGTATTCCCGAGCTTCTCGCGTGATCCTGAGGATCCGTTCCTGCGGCGTCTCGCCGCCTCGGGCAAGAAGTGGCTGGTGCTGGTGGATGAGCGGGCGCGACCGCGCTTCGTGCTGAACAGCCACCGGGCCCTGCGCGAGGCGCTGCTCGGTCCCCAGCCGCCCGATCTGGCTGGGATGGTTCATCGTGCCCTGGTCGTGGAGGACCCGGCCGAGCCGCTGGGTCGCGTACTGACCCGGCTCAGCGTGCGCCCTGAGCACTCCGAGGACAACGTCATCGACGAGGATCTGATCGTGCTGTGGACAGCAGGAGAACGGCGGATCATTACCGGCTCGGACATCCTCGGGCGGCTGTTGCACGGCATCGTGCGCCAGCAGGTACCGGCCCCTGCTCAGGTATAGCGCGAGGGCGGCGGCCCCTCCTGACGCCGGGGAATTCGTGGGGCGTAGAGATCCGGGCCGCGGTGCTCGACCCACGAGCGCGGTTGGTAGGGCAGGACCTCGGGCATGTCGCCGGCGAGCAGACGGGTCCTGAGTGTGCGCCAGTACTCGGCCGTGAGCAGGTCGCCATGGTGTTCCATGAACGCCTCGCGATGGCTGTCGCGAAAGCCAAGAAATTCCACGAACTGTTCAGGGAAAACGTCGTTGGGACCGACGTAAAACCAGGCCTCGGCGCGCATCTCGTCTTCGAGGGAACTGGCGACCGGCAGGTCGCGGAACTTGCACTCGGTCACCAGGCAGAGTTCGTCGTAATCGTAGAAGATGACTCGGCCATGGCGGGTGACGCCGAAGTTCTTGAGCAACAGATCGCCGGCGAAAATGTTCGTGCGCGAGAGATCGCGGATGGCCTGGCCGTAGTCGATCGCCGCAAGTCGTCCCTGCGCCTCGTCCACCTCCTGGAGGTAGAGGTTCAAGGGGCGCAGCTGTCGTTCGATGTAGAGATGATCGATGACCAGCGTGTCACCTTCCACCCTGCAGGTCTGACCCGCGTTCTCGAGCAAGTCCTCCAGCAGCTCCGGTGCGAAGCGCTTGCAGGCGAACTCCAGCCGACGGAACTCCTGGGCGTCGACCAGGCGCCCGGCACGATCGTGACGGAACACCAACTGGTATTTGCCCTTCACCTCTTCGCGGGTCATGGACTTCGGATAGGCGAAGCGATCTCGGATCACCTTGAACACCACATCGTAGGAGGGCAGGGTGAAGACGATCATCACCATGCCGACATCGCCTGCCGCATGGACATAGCGATCCGAGGACGTTTCGGCATGACGCACCAGCGAGCGGTAGCGTTCCGTCTTGCCCTGCTTGGCCCGGCCCAACACGGTGTAGATTTCATCGATGGGCTTGCGTGGCAGCAGCCGCTTGAGGAAGACGACCGCCGCACCGACGGTCTTCAGGTCGACATGAAAATACGAGCGGGTGAAAGAAAACAGCATGCTCACGTCATTTTCCGACATGATCACGGCATCGACCACGATGCCGTCATCGCCGTTTTTCAGGGCGATGACCAGCGGATAGAGAAATCCGCGGCCGGTCATGCAGCCCACCAGGTAGGCCCGGGTTGGCTGATAGAACACCGGCTTCAGGAGCTCGATGCTCTCGATCCGGCGGGTTTCTCCCATCGCAGCGAGGAAAGCTTCGATCTCGGCGCTCACATAGCGCACGCTGCGATCGGTATTGCGATAGGGAACCCGGAAACGGAAGTCGCTCAGCACCTCGTCGAACAGGTGCTGCAGCGAGCCGCGATTCAGGTAGACATGCTTGGCGACCGGCGTACGTGCACTGCGCGTCGGCTCGACCTCGCTGGCGACGAACTCCACTTCCGGATCCACGCCGATGGTTTTGAACAGGCGGCGGGTGATGGAGTTGAAGAACGTCTTGAAGAACTCGTTGTCGGGGTAGTTTTCAATCGCGATACTGTAGAGATCGCGAATTCTCGACCACAGTGTCTTGTCCTGGGCATGGTCGCCCAGCATGGCCATCAGTGCCGCACGAGCGCGCTTGACACAGACGTCGTAGAGTTCGATCCGTTCGACGTTGTCCCGCTGCTGACCGATCGGATCACGCTGTTCGAAGCGCCCAGCCGCCCGCCGGGTGATTGCGCTGAAGCGCTGATCGTAATCGATGAAAGCCTCCATGGCGGTACGGGCACAGCGTTGTGCCAGCCGTTCCATGGAGGCCTCCAGCGTCACTTGCAGAGTGCTCCGGCCCGCGCTACAGCCTGTCGATCATATGGTCGGCAAACTCCGAGCACTTGACCTCGGTGGCGCCTTCCATCAGGCGCGCGAAGTCGTAGGTGACGAGCTTGCTGCCAATGGTGGCATCCATCGCCGCAATGATGCGATCGGCGGCTTCGTCCCACCCGAGATGCCGGAGCATCATCTCGCCCGAGAGGATGAGTGAGCCTGGATTGACCTTATCCAGGTTGGCGTACTTGGGTGCCGTGCCGTGGGTGGCTTCGAAGACCGCATGGCCGGTCATGTAATTGGCATTGCCGCCTGGGGCAATACCGATCCCACCGACCTGCGCGGCCAGCGCATCCGAGAGGTAGTCGCCGTTCAGATTCATCGTGGCGATGACATCGAATTCCTCGGGTCGCGTCAGGACCTGCTGCAGCGTGATGTCGGCGATGGCATCCTTGATGAGCACACGGCCGGCATCGAGTGCCGCCTGCTGCTCCTCGTTGGCCGCCTGGCCACCCTTGTCGGCGCGGGTGCGCTCCCACTGATCCCACGTGTAGGTGTGTTCGGCGAACTCCGTTTCCGCCAGCTGATAGCCCCAGTTGCGGAACGCGCCTTCAGTGAACTTCATGATGTTGCCTTTGTGCACGAAGGTCACGCTTTTGCGCTTGTTGACGATGGCGTACTCGATTGCCGCGCGCACCAGCCGCTCTGTGCCCTCGCGGGAGACCGGTTTCAGCCCGATACCGGAGGTCTCCGGGAAGCGGATCTTGCCGTACTCCCTGGGGAAGTGTTCCTTGAACAGTTCCAGGAAGCGCTTGTTGTCGGCGCTGCCTTCCTCGAACTCGATGCCAGCATAGATGTCTTCGGTGTTTTCTCGAAAGATCACCATGTCGACACCGCCCGGGTTGCGCACCGGGGAAGGTACACCCTTGAACCAGCGGACCGGTCGCAGGCAGACGTAGAGGTCGAGCAGCTGGCGCAGTGCGACGTTCAGGGAGCGGATGCCGCCACCGATCGGTGTGGTCAACGGACCCTTGATCGAGACCAGATACTCGCGGCAAGCGGCCACGGTCTCATCGGGCAGCCAGGTGTTGAAGTGATCGTAGGCCTTCTGGCCGGCATAAATCTCCATCCAGTGGATGCGCCGTTGGCCTGCGTAGGCCTTGTCCACTGCGGCGTCCAGCACCCGCACCGTGGCGCGCCAGATGTCCGGGCCTGTGCCGTCGCCTTCGATGAAGGGGATGATGGGCGTGTCCGGCACCTTGAGGACCCCGTCCTCGATCGTGATTCTGGCACCGCCCTCGGGTACCTGCAGCCGGGGAGTGTCTGCCATGGCCTGCTCCTGCTTGGTCTTTTGTCTGAGTGAATGTCCGCGCCGACATGGCGTCGCGGCGGGGTGATCCGGACATTATCCGCTGTGGCGGTGCTCGCGACAACGCGGCGGGCGGCCCCGGCCCCCGGCGGGCAGCAGGTCTCAGGCCGCGGCGGCGCCGTCCCGGGAGATTTTCTCGAAGACCACCGTAGGGCGGTCACCACGACGCGAGTAGACATGGCGCCGCTGCATGTCGGCAAGCGCACGGTCGCGCTCGGCCGCCGTGAAAAACCAGTGGCACTGTGCCCAATCGGTGCCGAGCACCCGTGCGAAGCTGTCTTCCGCAGGCAGGGTGACGCGGATGCCGTAGCGCCGTTCGGCATCGTAGTCGCGGTTGAGGTTGTGGGGGTGACAAATGTCCATCTCCGGCCCTCCGCCAGATCGTCCGGCGACTCGCAACGCGCAAGTATATCAGCGCCGGCCGGGCGCGTCGGGCTGGTCGTCGTCGCCGTCGCCGCCCAGAATAGGCGGCCGTGAGTCCTCGGTGCGTGGAGTCGAACTTGAGTCGAGAGCTGTCCCCGGAGGAGTTCTTCGTCGCCGGCGCGCCGCTGGCGCCCGGTCGACCCGGTTACGTCGCACGTCCGGCAGACCGGCACCTGATGCAGGCGCTGCGCGAGGGGCGCTCCTGCCATGTCTTCGCCCCCCGCCTGATGGGCAAGACCAGTCTGATGCTGCGTGCCCTGCCACAACTGCGGGAGGGCGGGCGCGCAGCGATCGTGCTGGAGCTCGGACAGCTCGGTGGACGCGAGGGCAGCGGCGATTCCGGTCGCTGGTTCTACACCTTCGCGCACCGGGTGCTGCGCGAACTGCGGATCAAGCTCCCGTTGCAGCAGTGGTGGCAGGACCGGGTCGGGCTGACGGCGACCCAGCGCCTGGTCGAGTTCTTCCGCGAGCTGGTGCTGGCGGAGACCGCAGGCCAGTTGGTGGTGTTCATCGATGACCTCGAAGTGCTCGAAGGGCTGGCGTTCGCGGGCGATTTCCTGCTCAGTCTGCGCAGCTGTCTTGCCGCCGCGGGCAGCGATCCGGAATTCCGTCGCCTGAGCTTTGTCCTGCTCGGGGTGACGACGCCCGCGCGACTTACGCCGGACCCCTCGCTCGGGCCTTTCGCCTTCAGTGAGGCCATTCCGCTCGAGGACTTCACCCTGGTCGAGACTGCCACGCTCGCCGAGGGGCTGCCGGTGGCAGATGCGCATGCACGCACGCTGCTCGAACGGGTGCATTACTGGACCTCAGGTCAGCCATACCTGACCCAGAAGCTGTGCCGTGCCCTGGCCCGCAGCGAGCTGCCCGGCAGTGGCGAAGAGGCAGTCGATCACCTGGTGGCCAGTCGTTTGCTGAACCCCGCGGTGCTGCGCAGTGAACCGCTGCTCGGTCACGTGGCCGCGCGACTGCAGGATCGCGAACGCCGCCGCGCGCAACTGCTCTCGTTGTACGGCCGTGTGCGCAAGGGCCTGCGGGTTCCGGTCGATCCGACGTCTCCGCTGCAGGATCGCCTGTGGCTGCTCGGCCTGGTGGTCGATGATGGTCGTGGCCGTCTGCGGTTGCGCAACCGCGTCTTTGCAGCCGCCTTCACCACGCGCTGGGTGAACCAGCAGCTGCCGCTGGATGTTCGTGGCGTAGCGGCAGCAGCCGTGGTGCTCGCGCTGCTGGTCGGGGGGCCCGCCTGGTACACCCAGGCCGTACCCCGACCGCACGTGAGCGTCCTCGAGGATCCTGGCGCCAGCGAGGCGGCCCTGCTGCACCATCACCGCAGACTTCGCCGTTGGCCGGGGTACACGGCCACCGCTGATCGCCTGCTGGCGGCGGGGCTCGAGCGCATCAGTGACGGCAGCGCCCATATCAGCACGGTACTGGCCGCCCGGGCTGCGTTGCTGGCGTTGCCGGGCTACACCTCATTGGCCGACGCGTTGCCCGTCAGGCATTGGCAGGGCCGACTCGAGCGGCGTCTGGCGGCAGAAGATCGCGATGCCGCGCTGCTGACAGCCTTGCAGGCGATGCTCTGGGGGGATGACGAGGCCGCCGCGACGGCCAGCCAGCTGCTGGGCGAGGACTATCCTCTGCTGCAGGCGACCCTGGCCCCTCGGGGGGGCGTCGACCAGGTTGCGTTCGGTGAGCGCCGGGAGCTGATCGTGACCCGTCGTGGCGGTCGCCAGGTGGAGGTGTTCCACCTGCAGGATGACGGGCCTGTCGCGAGCGCCCGATTGCAACCGACCGGGCTGTTGCATGACTGGCTGGACGAAGGCGTGCGAGTCGATCGACAGGCGGCGGCCGGCGAGATCCGCGTGCAGCTTGCCGGCGTCATGGGGCAGCCAGAGCGTTGGCAAGGCTGGCTTGTCGGGCCGGCGGGCTTCGAGCGGCCGCTCGAGTTTTCACGCCAGCGCCGCGATGAGGTCGCGCCGACAGATGACCCGGCGGCGGCCCGCCCGACCACCGATCACTGGGAGGCCCGTGTCGATGCCGGAGCGCTGGATCGTCGCGGCGAGTGGCGGCTGCGGCTGGCCGGTTCGCGGCCTGGGGAGCGGGAGGGCTTCATGCAGTGGCGGCTGGAATTCGGTGATGGCCGGGCGGTCTCTCGCGGCATGCCGGTCGACCCTGACGCCGCCCCCCGGCCTGAGCTGGTCGCGGGGTTTACCCTGCCCCCCGTGCGCGCCACCGGTGAGGTGACGCTGCTGGCGGCCCCTGGCCGGGTGGTCGCGGTGCCGGATGGCCCAGGTGCGCGCGGCAGCGTCGTCGTCTGGTCGTTGACCACGGGCGAGATCCTGCAGCACCTCGAACTCCAGGGGGAGGTGGTGCAGAGCGGTCTCGGTGCTGGCGGCCGCCGGCTGGTGCTGCGGACCGCCGGCGAACTGGTCGTGTTCGACCTCGAAAGTGGCCGCCGGCTGGTGCGCGTGCCTCTCCCGGCCGATCGGCTGCTTGGTCAGCCCGTGCTGGGCACGGCGTCAACCCGCGTGGCCTGGCTGACGGGGAGCGACGGAGAGCTGGCGCTCAGCATGCTGTCGCTTGAGGACGGTGAGCAGGTGCTCGATGCCTTCCCGTTGGGCGTCCGGCGCTCCGGCGAGACGCGTCTTGCGCTTGGCCCTGGAGGCGCCACTGCTGCCGTCTCCGAGGGGCGCCGACTGCGGGTCTGGCAGTTACCGGACGGACAGCTGCGTGCTGACGAGGAACTTTCGTATCTGCCGGCCATGCTGGTGATCGATCCGCGGGGCGACTGGCTTGCCACCGCAGCGGCGGATGGCAGTGCCGCGTGGTATCGCTTACCCGAGCTCGGTGAGGCCCGCCAGCGGGTGCGCATCGCCCCTGCCGCGCAATGGCGGGACACCCCGATGATTCTCGATGCGGCCGGTCGCTTGGCTGTGGCCGCCGGCGCTGGCAGCGTGAGGCTGCTGCGTCTGGCCGACGGCGCGGCCCTCACGCCCGCCCTGTACCACGGGGGCCATGTGCTCGGTCTGGTGCTGTCTCCGGACGGCCAGTGGCTGGCGACCCACGACGGTGAGCGGGTGCGCGTGTGGCAGACCGAGACGGTCGCGCCGGCCATTCGGGATACCCGCTGGGCGGTCGTCGACCTTGATCGGGACGGCCGCGACGCCCTGCTGGGCGCCTGGGCCGGCGGCCTGCGCATCTTGCCGGCCGCGGAACTGCGTGACGGCGCACCGGCCCTGGCAGGGGGCATCGATTACCTGGGACATACGGCGCCGGTCAGCGCCGTGACCATGAGTCCCGATCGTACGCGGGTGGCCAGTGGCAGTGAGGATGGCGTGATTCGTCTGTGGGATACGCTCACAGGCGCACCACTGCCGGGCTTCCTCCGGCATGGCGACGGCGCGGTGCGGGGTCTTCATTTCAGTCCTGACGGTGAGACGCTGCTGTCCCTGGGGCAAGGGGGTGTCGAGCGGTGGCGGGTGGCTGACGGACATCGGCTTGGCGGCTGGGCGACGGCGGGCCGCCCAACCGCGGCGCTGTTCCTGCCGACGGCACAGCCGCAGGTCCTGATCGGCGATACGGCCGGAAATCTTGCCTTGTGGCTACTGGAGGGCGATGCGCCTCTGGCGTTATGGCGCGCGGACAGTGCCGTGACCGCATTGGCCTGGCTGCCGCGGGAGGGGCGGGTCGCCAGCGGCGATCTCGGGGGACGGGTCCAGTTGTGGGCGCCCGAGACGGGCGAGCGAATCGGCCCCACGGTGCAGCTCGCCGCGGCCATTGGTGGACTGGTGTCCGACGTCGACGGTGGCGTTCTGCAGGTCGCGACCGACCGCTGGGTCCATCGCTTCGAGGTGGCGTCCGCTGGGCTGAACCCCCTGGACTCGGCGTTTCCGGTCGCGCCGGTCGACCCGGCCACCTTGCGTGCCAGCGGTCCTGGTGCCGGGCCCGTCGGTCTGGGGGGCGCGATGGATGTCGTGCTGCGCGAAATCGGGGCGGCCGGGCCGCGCGCGCCCAGCCCGGCCGAAGCATGGGCGCTACGCCTGGGGTTGACGCTGCAGCCTGACGGCCGGGTGGCTGATCGGCTGCTCGATGCAACACCGACCCCGGCGGCGGACGCGACACACCGTCAGCTGCCGTGACCGGCTTGGCATGGGCACCGCTGGCAGTCGTGACGCAGGTCCTCTCCCAAGGCGACAACTGAGCTAGCATATGTCATATGACCCTGAGATGCCGACAGCTCTATTGGCTCTGCGTTGCCGCGATCCTGCCGCTGGCCGCCTGTGGCGAGCCGCCACCGCGGACATTCCAGGAGTTTCTCGACGATCCGGTGCTGCTCGAGGCGACGCTGCTGCGCTGTCGGCAGGAGGGTGAGGCCGCGCGGGCCGACGCCAACTGTGAGAATGCCCGCAGAGCCGCCGCGCGCCTTGCCGCCGAGGCCGAGGCGACCCGACGGGCGGAACGCGAGGCGGCCTCTGCGCGCATGCGCGAGGAGCGTCGGCGGCGAGAAGAGGCTGAGGCTGAAGCGCGTCGACGCGCGGAGGACGCGGCGCGACGGGCCGAGGAGGAAGCCTACGAGGCCAGCTGGATTCTCCCGGAGGCGGCCGGCGAGCGCCCCGACACGGCCGCTCCGCGGCCCTCTGCTGATCCCACGCCGCCAACCATGGTGACGCCGGATGAGGCGGGCAGAACGCCGGTAGGCGAGGCCGCCAACGATGAGACTGTTGAGCCGGTGCCGCAGGCAGCGCCGGTCGAGCCGCCGTCCGGCGAGTCGAGCTAGAAGTCGTCGATCGCGAAAATCCTCGCCTCGTCTTCGGCCTCGGTAGCCTCGTCCTCGGCAATCTCGTTGTTCGGACGCATCGGCGCCTGGGATGCGCGCCCGCGCGGCGCCATTGTCGTCAGCTTGTCGAGAAAGCCTTGCGCCGCCGGGGGTGTGCGCAGCGACGGATCACCCAGGATGTCGTCTGCCGTGATCGCATCGTTCCGGTAAAAATCCCGGGCCGCCTGAGTGTCGATCTGGATGGCGGCGCCATCAAGGGATACCCCCAGGAACAGTCCACGGCTCCGTGAGTACGAGTAGACCTCGGCGCCGAAGGTGATGTCGGTCGCCGCCGCCGTCTGCCGCCCGACCGGCCCGGCGGCCGCTGCCGCATCCACCCCCAGCGTGAACTTGCCGCTGGTGATGCCCTCGACACTGCGGCTGCTTTTGAAGACCAGCACCACGTCGGTGGACTGGCCCCCGATCTGCCAGCCCAGGCTGCCGCCGGTGAGGGTGATGAAAGCCGGATTGCTCCAGCTCCCGTCCGCTTGCCGAACGACCAGCACGCCCCGGCCCCGTCGCGCGCCGACCACGAAGCCCACCTTGATCACCGCCGGAATGACGGCCACCCCATGCGCCCGCTCCAACAGCGCCGGGGGGATGGCGTTTTCCGGGATGGCGGAAAACGCCTCCAGAACCTCGGTGGCCTGGCCGAGACGATGGGACTGCGGGTCTTCGGCGGCCCGCACGGGGTGGCTTGGCAGAGCGCCCAGCGAGAGCGCGCAGCAGGCGACGAGCGCAAATTTGAGGTGCACGGCAGAGACTCCTGTGCCAAGGGTGAGCGCCTGGTGGCCTCACCGGATCGGTTCAGGCGCTTATGTTACCTGTTGAGCGGGTGCTGGGGCAGAACTGGGGGCAGAGGGCTGTCCAAAGCCGCACAAACCACCCTCAGCAACTCGAGTTCCGAGTCTCCGGCACGCCCGTCGTGGGCGATCACGGCGGCCAGTGCCGCCACCGTGGCCCGGCGCTTGCCGGCCGGCAGGGCCGCGGCCCCGGCGAGCGCCTGATCAAGTCGTGGTTGCCAGTTCTCGATGGCGCGATGGGCGGGCAGGGTGACGGCCCGGGCGCCGACCGCCTTGGCGAAAGCCGTGCGCCCGGCATCGTACGCGCCGACCGGGTCGGCCTGCCCCTGCGCGGCGACGATGGCGAGCAGCTCGCTGATCGCCGTCACGCCGGCCGCTGCGCGGCTGCCAAAGGCGACTGCCCGCGCCGGGCTCTCGGCCTGTGCCAGATAGATCTCCACGAGCTTGAGCAGACAGTATTCGAACAATTCGACTTCACCGCTGGTCTGCGCCAGCCGCTCGGCGACGTCGATGTAGAAGTTCAGTTCGGTGGCAGGGCGTTCCTTCAACGCGGGAAAGGCGATTTCGAGCAGCGGCAGTCGCTGCGCGCGCGGGCCTGCAGCACTGCTCGCCGCGAACTCTGCGACGCGCCTGCAACGGGCTTCTCCGAGCCGCTCGCCGAGCAGCTGCAGCTGGCGTGCGCGGATCCGCGCGTCGTCATGCAACAGCAGCGCCAGCAGCAACAGCGGTGCGGCTTCGCGCGAATGCGCGGCATCCAGCAGCATCGCCGGCAGGGCATCGCGCAGCGCGCCGGCATAGGCCACGGCCGCGGCGTCAAACTGACCCACAGCGGCGCTCACCTCACCCGCTGCGAAGCTGGAGGTCACCCCGCCCGCGTCTGGAGTGCCGGTGACGCCGGTCGCTGCCGCGGATCGGACTCCGTCCGTCCGCGCCACCGGCTCGCCGAGCGCGGCCAGGCGGGCTGTGAGGGGTGGGTGGGTGGCAAACAATGACCGAAAAGCGGTGTTGCCGCGTGCGAACAGCATATGGCCGACTTCTTCGGAATCGGTGGCTGCCAGGTGCGACCCGGCATCCAGGCCCCCTATTTTGCGCAGGGCGCCTGCAATGCCACGGTTGTTGCGGGTGAACTGAACGGCCGAGGCGTCGGCCAGAAATTCCCGCTGCCGGGACAATCCCGCGCGGATCAGCCGGCCGAACAGCACGCCGATGCTGCCGATCAGGGTCAGCGCCAGTCCGGCAGCGAGGATCAGCACTACGGCGGCGCCGCCACCGCCCGAACGGTTGCCCCCGCCGACGCGCACGCGCATGGCCCCGACCCGGGTGCCCCGCAGCAGAATCCGTCCGAGCATGCCGATCACCAGAATGCCGAACAAGACCCCCATGAGCCGGATGTTGAGGCGCATGTCACCGTTCAGGATGTGGCTGAACTCATGCGCGATGACGCCCTGCAGTTCCTCCCGGTCAAGCTGTTCCAGGGCGCCTCGGGTGACGGCGACCGCCGCGTCGCCCGGCGTGTAGCCGGCGGCAAAGGCGTTGATGCCGGGTTCGCTCTCCAGGACGTAGAGTTCCGGGACCGGTACGCCCGAGGCAATGGCCATCTCCTCGACGACGTTGCGCAGACGTGCGCGCAACGGATCCTGCGTATCGGGGGCGACCTCGGTGCCGCCGAGTGCCCGGGCGATTTCGCCGCCGCCTTGAGAGAGCCGAGCCATGCGCCAGGTGCTGGCCAGAGCGATGATGGCCAGCGTTGCCGCGGCGGTGACGCCCAGGAGCGGAGTATGGGCCTGCAGCCACCGGCCGGGGGCGCTGAGCAAGGCGTCGAGTGACCCGTCCAGCACCGCAGCCACGCCGGCAACCACCACCACGACCGCGAGGGTGATCAGCAGACAGGCGAGGGCGAAGATCAGCAGCAGCCGGCGACTGCGCCGTAGCGAAGCCTCCTGCGCGGCGAAAAAATCCATCGCAGCCGTCTCAGGTGAAGGAGACCTTGGGGACCTCGCGTTTCTCCGGGGCCTCGATCTCGAGGAACGCCGCTTCGCTGAAGCCGAAGGTGTTGGCCACCAGATTGCTCGGGAACTGCTGGGTCGCGATGTTGTAGCGCATGACCGAATCGTTGAAGCCCTGGCGGGAGAACGCTACGCGGTTCTCCGTGGTCGCCAGTTCCTCCTGCAGGCTCTGCATGTTCTGGCTGGCCTTGAGATCCGGATACGCCTCGACCAGGGCGAACAGCCGCCCCAGTGCGCCGCCCAGAGCCGCTTCCGCCCCGACCAGGTCACGCATGGCAGAGGCGTTGGCGGGATCGGCCTCCACCGACTTGAGTCCGGCCATCGCCTGGTTGCGGGCCTGGACCACCGCTTCCAGCGTCTCGCGCTCATGCTTCATGTAACCCTTGACCGCTTCGACCAGGTTGGGGATCAGGTCGTAGCGACGGGTGAGCTGCACGTCGATCTGGGCGAAGGCGTTGCGTACGGCGTTGCGCAGGCTGACCAGCCGGTTATAGATCGTGATCGCGTAGATCACGATGATCAGCAGAACGCCGATGACGATCCAGGTTTCCATTTGATAACTCCCCGGGGCAGGCAATGAGGCCGGTTGAGAATACGCCGCCGGGACAGGCTGAGCCAGTGCAGGTGCGAATTTCTGCGACCTGCGTCCGGGGCGGCCCCGGGTCGACCCGGCATCATGGGCCGTAAGACCCGATCAGACCAGACCGGCCTGGGGCATGGAGACTGACAGCATGGGATCGACGGTAGCTGCGCTGCTCATGACCGGGCTGGCCCTGGTGGCGGTGCCGGCGCTGCCTGCGGCTGCGCAATGGCACCGCGAGGAGGCCCCGTTGATGGGGACGTCGGTGTCCGTCGAGCTCTGGCATGAGGATGGCGAGGCCGGGCGGGCCGCCGTGCGTGCCGTGATGGCTGAGTATCACCGCATCAACGCCCGGATGAGCACCTATCGCGAGGACAGCGAGATCTCGCATGTCAATCGCGAAGCCCATGCCGGCCCGGTGGCTGTCAGCGAGGAGCTGTTCGGACTGCTGGTCCGCGCACTCGAGATTTCGCGACTGAGCGACGGCGCCTTCGACATCACTTTCGACAGCGTCGGTCAGCATTATGATTTCCGCGGCGGCCAGCGGCCGGATGCGGCAACGCTGGCAAGCGAACTCGAGGTGCTCGATTACCGATTGGTCGAACTCGATGAGACGACCCGAAGCGTGCGCTTCCTGGCCCGAGGTGTGCGGCTGAACCTGGGCGGTATTGGCAAGGGCTATGCGGTTGAACGCGGTGCGCAGATTCTGCGTGAGCGCGGCGTCGCTCATGCCCTGCTGAATGCAGGCGGTGACAGCCGTGTCATCGGTGACCGTCGCGGCCAGCCGTGGTGGACGGGTATCCGGGATCCGCGCGACCCCGATCGCGTGGTGGTCCGGCTGCCCCTGCAGGATGAGGCCGTCTCCACGTCCGGCGACTACGAACGTTATTTCGAATCGGCGGGCCTGCGCTTCCACCACATCCTGGATCCCGCCAGCGGCCTCCCGGTGGGCGGTCTGCGCAGTGTCACGGTGATCGGTCCCGATGCGGTGCTCACCGATGCCCTGTCGACCACGCTGTTCGTGCTCGGGGTCGAACAGGGGATGGCCCTGATCGGCCAGCTGCCCGCCTACGAGGCCGTGCTGATCGACCACGAGGGCCGGATGGCGGTCTCCGCCGGACTCGCTCCGCCCCCCTAGCGCCGCTGCGCCGGCGCCTCCAGCCGGAAACTTGTGACGACGGTCACTGCTCGGCTGACAGACCAGTCGCACTATGTCATGCACTGATAAGGGCAAACCCGTTGAAAGGCGGGGACGCAAAACCACCGGTCTAAGGGCCAGCGCCTAGGACAGCGGGGATGCCAGTCGCCGGAGCCGCCGGCGCGGGCCATTGTGCCCGGGCAGTTTCCCTGAGGTCCTGCAGGCGTGGGGTCGACGGCCGCAAGGGCACGTGGATTATGGCGGCGAATGCACAGCGATGGGGCGCGATGATCTTCGCCTGCCTCGCCTCGGCCACAGTACTGCTGGGCGGGGCGTCGGCCAGTCGGGCGGGCGAGATCTCGGTCGATGCCGCGCCCGATTTCGCGCTGAAAGCTTTCGACGGTCGCAATCACAGGCTCTCCGAGCTGCGCGGTCAGGTCGTGCTGATCAATTTCTGGACCAGCCGATGTGGTCCTTGCCGTGCACAGATGACCGAACTGGCCGCACTTCATGCCGAACTGTCAGACGAGGGCGTGGGCGTTCTCAGCGTCAACTTCGACAGTGATCCGGACCGCGCCCGCGAGTTCATCGCTACCCACGGCATCGGTTTCCCGGTGCTGATCGATGACGGTCGCGAGGTGTCCCGCCGCTATGGGGTCCGCGGCATTCCGCGGCTCGTCATGATCGATCGCGACGGCCTGATCCGTCATGTCTACAACGACCACCGCACCGGACAGGCCGGCGAATACCGCGCTCTGGTGCTCGATCTGCTGGAGGAGTAAGCGATGTTCCCCATGCTGTTTTCCGTGTCCTCGGACGTCGGTCCGGTCACTCGAGGGGTGCCGCGTCGTGCGGGCTGGTGGGCCGTGCTGGCGGGGGGCAGCGCGGTAGGCCTGGCCTCGGCCGAGGAATTTTCGACCATTGATCGTGATGTCGAAGCGCTGAAGCAGGAGGTCCTGGCGCTCAACCGCGATCTCTTCCTGCTCGAGGAGGAACTGCTGTTCCCGGCCAATACCCAGGTGGCGGTATTCGTGTCCATGGATGTGGGTGAATTCTTCGCCCTCGATGCCGTGAGCCTGCGGCTGAATGGACGCGAAGTGGCCAACTACCTCTACACCGAACGTGAGGTCGAAGCCCTGCTGCGCGGTGGCGTGCACCGACTTTACATGGGCAACGTCCGCGCCGGCGAGCATGAGCTGGTGGCGGTCTTCACCGGCATCGGGCCGCACGGACGGGAGTACCGTCGAGGCGCCGAGCTGAGCATTGCCAAGGGCATCGGTCCGAAGTATGTCGAGCTGCGCATCAGTGATGTGGAGCGTCGGCTGCAGCCTGAATTCACCGTGCGCAAGTGGGAGTGAGGACTTGAGTCACGCACTGCGCATGGCTGCACTGCTTGTGCTGCTGTCCACGAGTTGGGGCAGCAGCCAGGCGGAGACCACAGTGGTGCGGGAGCCGCACTACGGCGAAGTGCTGTTTCACTTTTATTCGGGTCAGCCGTTCGAGGCGATCACGCGTATCGAGGCCGGACGCGTTGCCGGTCATATCGAATTCCATGACGAGGAGGCTGAGCTGCTGCTGGGCGGCATGTTGCTCGACTGGGGTCAGCACCGCGAGGCCGCACGGATCTTCGCCGGCCTGCTGGCAACGACCCGAAGCGCGGAGGTGCGTGATCGTGCGTGGCTGGAGCTTGCACGGTTGTCATGGCAGCGTGGGGCGCTCGCCCAGGCCCAGACCGCGCTGGCGCGGATCGGCGATACGCTCTCGCCCGGACGGGCGGCCGAGCGCGCGATGATCGAGGCCCAGCTGCTGATGGCGCTTGGTGAGTACGGTCAGGCCTCGGAGCGCCTGGCGCGCTGGGACGGCCCGGCGGACTGGCGCGCGTACGCGCAGTTCAACCATGGCGTGGCGCTGGTGCGCCAGGGACGCCTCGATGAAGGGGTGCGGACTCTGGACAGTCTCGGTGCCCGCCCGGGCAGGAGCCCCGAGCTGCGCGCCCTCGCCGACCGCGCGAATGTCGCGCTCGGGTTTACGCTGCTGGAGCATGGGCGGCCCGAGGCCGCACGCGATGCCCTGGAGCGGGTCCGTCTGCATGGACCCCACTCCAGCGAGGCGCTGCTGGGTTTTGGCTGGGCGGAGTCGGCGCTCGGACGGCATCGCGAATCACTGACGCCCTGGCTGGCGCTGCGTGAGCGTGACCTGATCGATCCGGCTGTTCAGGAATCCCTGTTGGCCATCCCGCATGCCTTCGCCAGTCTTGCGGCTTATGGTCAGGCAGCGGAGGCGTACCTCGCCGCGATCGATACACTGGACGTGGAACTCGGACGCATCGAGCGCGCCATTGTGGCCATCCGTGGCGGCGCCCTGGTGCCGGCATTACTGTCACTCGATGATCAGGATCGGTTGGGCTGGCACTGGCAGCTCGAGGCGCTGCCCGATACGCTTGAGAGTCGCTATCTTGCCGGGGTGATCGCGACCCATGAGTTCCAGGAGGGACTCAAGAACACCCGGGATCTTACTTTTGTTCGCGGCGTGCTGGCAGAGTGGGCCGAGAGCCTCGGCGCATTCGCCGACATGGTCGCCACGCAGCAGCTTGCCTGGCAGTCGCGTGCGCCACGCGCCGAGGCACTGATGGCACGCAGCGATGTGGCCGGGATGCAGGCTCGCCGCGAACTGCTCTCGGGCTTGCTTGCGCGTGCCGTCGAGCAGCGTGACACGCAGGCGCTGGCTACGCGCGATGAGCAGCTGCAGCTCGAGGAACTCGCCGGGGTGGCCAGCCGCCTGGCAGCGCTCGATCCGACAGATCCCGAGGTCGCAGAACTCACCGTACGCGAGCGGGTGCTGCGCGGGACAGTGCTCTGGCAGCTCAATGCCGAGTTTCCCGCGCGCGTGTGGCAGCAGACCCGCGAGCTCAGGGACCTCGAACCCGTGCTTGACCAGATGGCTGCTCGCGAGACGCGCATCGGGGCCCTGCGCGATGGGGCGGAGTCGGCGTTCGAGGATCAGGCACGGCGGATCGCCGCGCTTGGGCCACGTGTGGCCGCGCTGCTGCTGCAGGTCGACGCCGCCAGCGTGCGCCAGCGCACGCATCTGGAGAACCTCGCGGTCGACAGTCTCGAACGCCAGGCTTCACGGCTGCGCAGCCACCAGGTCCAGGCGCGCTTCGCGCTGGCGCGGATATACGATCGCGCGGCAGGTGGGGAGGTTGCCGCCACCCGATCGGAGGGGTTGCGATGAGCGTGCCTGCAGTGGCCGTGGTGGTGATCGCCGCCTCGCTCTGGCCCTTCGGTCGCGGCGGCGAGGAGCGTCGTGCCGAACCGACGCTGCGCGCTCTTGAGGCCCCCGCAATCGACATCCGCGAAGATCAGCCCTTACCCGATGCGGGGGAGGCCGCGCGCGAGCAGTACCGGCGGTTTCTGGCCCTCGGGGAGGGCGATGAGGCGATGACCGCCGAGGCCCTGCGGAGGCTTGGCGACCTCGCGCTGGAACTCGAGGAAGAGCTTGCGCTGGGCCTGCTGACCGAGGCGCTGGACGGCGAAGGCCACGCCGAGGCGATCGCGTTATACCAGGAGCGTCTCACCCGGTTCCCGTCGCACCCCGACAACGACCTCGTCCGTTATCAGCTCGCCCGTGCCCAGGAACTCGGGGGCGATCGCATGGCCGCACTCGCAACGCTTGATGAGCTGATCTTGCGCCATCCCCGCTCGGCACTCGCCGATGAAGTGCAGTTCCGCCGCGGCGAGCTGCTGTTCTCGCGTGGTCGCTACCGGGATGCAGAACTGGCCTATGCCGCTGTGCTGGCGACGACGCCGGCCAGCGAGTTCGCCGTGCAGGCGGCCTACAAACACGGCTGGGCGCTGTTCAAGCAGGGCCTGCTGCCCGAGGCCCTGCAGGCGTTTTTCGGACTGCTGGTGGCTCGCAGCGAAGCCGGCGTGGACGCCCTCGATGCACTGGCCCGTCAGCAGCGTGAGCTTCTCGAGGATGTCCTGCGGGTGATGGCCCTGTCGCTGGCGGGACTCGAAGGGATCGAGACCCTGCATGCCCTGCTCGCCGAGCTGCCAGCCCGCGATGCCTGGGCGGCCGAGACCCATCGAGCACTCGGCGCGCTCTACCTGGAGCAGGAGCGCTATATCGATACCGCCGCCGTGATGACGGCGTTCGTCGACTGGGCGCCGTTACATGCCGAGTCGCCGGCATTGGCACTCGAGGGTATGGATGCGCTGCGTCGTGGCGGCTTCGCCGCCCTGCTGTTGAGCGCGAAGGAAGACTTCGTCACACGTTTCGGGCTTGACACGACCTACTGGGCGCGTCATCGACCGGGTGATCAGCCGGGCACGGTCGCCGCGCTGGGTGGGGCGTTGACAACGTTGGCCCAGCACGCGCACGCGCAGTCGCAGCTGCCCGATCCGCCAGCAGGGGCGCTGGGCGATGCGGTGCGTTGGTACCGGCTGCTGCTCGATTACTTCCCGGATGACGAGGCGGCACCGACGCACCACTTCCTGTTCGCGGAGCTGTTGCTCGAGGGCGGTGACGTGGACGCTGCCATCCAGGCTTTCGAGGCGACAGCCTATGGCTACGCAACTCATCCGCGCAGCGCCGAAGCCGCCTATGCCGGCCTGCTTGCACGAGATCAGGCGGCCGATGCCCTCGCGCCTCCGCCGGTCTCGATGGCCCGTGAGCGGATCACTGCCGGAGAACGTTTCAGCCGTGTGTTTCCCGAGCATCCGGAGTCCCTGAACGTGCTCAGCGATGCCGCGGAACGGGCGTTCGCGCTCGATGATGCGCCGCTCGCGCTGCGATTGGCGCGTGACGTGACCGGTGTCGAGCCGGCGCCACCGGCGCACCTGGCACGGGTCGCATGGCGGATCCAGGGTCATGTGCTGTTCGACGTGATGGCCTACGCCGAGGCGGAGACGGCGTACTGGTCGGTACATGAGCTGCTCCCCGCCGATGATCCTGAGGGGCGCGACGACATCGAGGCGCGGCTGGCCGCGAGTATCTACCGCCAGGGCGAAGCAGCCCGCGACCGCGATGATTTCGCGGTCGCAGCCGGACACTTCCTGCGGGTTGGCGCGCGGCTGCCAGACGCCGAGATCCGTCCGGTGGCCGAGTTCGATGCGGCCATCGCGTATCTGGCGGCGGCTGACTGGCAGGCGGCGGTCGAGGTTTTGGACCGCTTTCGCGCCCGCTACCCCGATCACCCGCTGGCCAGCCAAGTGGAAATCAACCTCGCCAGCGCCTACGAGTCACTCGACGATCCCGGCGCGGCCGCGGCGGAGTATCGCCGAATGGCGGCGCGGCTGCCGCGTAATGACGAGCAGCGGGGCCTGCTCTGGCGGGCCAGCGAGCTGCTCGAGGCCGCCGGCGACCTGCCCGCTACCGAGACTGTCCTGGTGCAGATCACCCGTGATCATGCGGATGCCTTCGACGAGGCCGTGGAAGCCCATCAGCAGCTCATTGAGCTGGCCGACGCGCGGGGCGACGAGGTGGCCGCGCTTGAGCGTTCGCGTTGGCTGGTCGCCTTCGAGGCGGGCGGGCCGACCACTCTGCGCACACGAACGCTGGCCGCCCGGTCGGCCCTGCGCCTGGCGGATGTCGATGCCGTCGCATTTCATGCCACGCCTCTGGTGAGCCCGTTGGCCGACAGCCTGCGGGTGAAGCGCCGGCGCATGGAGGCGGCGCTGGAGGGGTATGCGCGTGCCTCAGGCTACGCTGTGGATGAGGTCGTGACCGCGGCCACGTTCGCGACAGCCGAGCTCTATCACGGGCTGGCGCGCGCGTTGATGGCCTCGCCACGACCCCCGGAGCTCGACGAGCTTGCGCTGGATCAGTACGAGATGCTGCTCGAGGAACAGGCGTTCCCGTTCGAAGAGCAGGCCATCGAGATCCATGAGCGCAATGCCCGACGCACGCTCGACGGCCTCTATGACCGTTGGATATCCGCAAGCTTCGCTCAGCTGGCGCTGTTGATGCCCGGGCGCTATGCCAAAGCCGAACAGGGAGAGACCCATGTCGCACGCCTGTACTGAAAGGCTCATGCCTCGGACTGCGCTGCCGGTGTTGCTGCTGACCCTCGGGTTGGCCGGCTGTGCTGCGCCGGGCCAGCGCCCTGTCGTCGAAGCACCTGAGATCAGCGAGGCGGCGCGCCACGAATTCGCTGCGGCGTTGGCCGACATGCAGGCCGGGCAGCTGGCATCGGCAGAACGGCGACTCCGGGGACTGCAGGAGCGCCAACCGGCGCTGCCGGGTCCGCAGGTGAATCTTGCCATCGTGCTGCGGGAGCGCGGTCGAGTCGAAGATGCCCGTGCGCTGCTGGAAGCCGTGATACGGAACCATCCCGAGTTCGCGCCGGCGCAGCACCAGCTGGGCCTGATGCTCCGCGAGGACGGACACTTCGAGGCTGCCGACGCCGCCTATGCCAGCGCCCTCGAGGCGGATCCCGACTACGCGCTGGCGCATTTCAATCGCGCAGTGCTGAACGACCTCTATCTCGCTCGCCCCGCCGTCGCGTTGCTGCACTTCGAGCGTTACCAGGATCTTGCGGGTGCCGACCCCGAGGGCGACGTCGCGCGCTGGATCGTCGAGCTGCGTCGCCGCGTCGACGCTGAGGCGGCGCTGCGGGTCGCAGACCGTGGAGCTGGCGCATGACCCCTCTGACGCCACTGGCCATGATTCGCGCGGGAGTGCTGGCTGTGATGGTCATGGGTGGGGCAGTCGCGGCCCATGCCGACGGGCCGGAGGCGAGCGGGGAGACCACCGAACCGAGCGAAACGGCCCTACCGTCTGCCAGCCCGGGCTCGTCGACGCGCGACACCCAGACCACCGCTGCCCCGGCACCGGGCGCCCGGGCGGCGGCGGCGCCCGGACGTGCGCGGGAAGATGCAGCTCTGGCCCGCCAGCTGGTTGACGAGCTCGAGCTCGATGCCATCGCCATCACCGGGAACGACGAATTGCCGAGCATCATGCATATCGTGCCCTGGAAACCGGCCCAACCGGGTGAAGTTCCTGGTCGACCTGCCGATTCCCTGATCAACGACATCATCGCGCCGCTGGACCGGCGTGAGTACCGCCGCCAGTTGCGCTACCGCGAGGCGCTGGCCGAGACCGCATCAGATCGCTAGCTGATTCCCTGGAGGAGACCCGAGATGGACATGTACGCAAGCGTAGTGCGCTTCTTCCAGGATGGCGGGGTGTTCATGTACCCCATCGTCCTGGTGCTGGCGCTGGGAGTGGCCATCGCCATCGAGCGTTGGTTGTATCTGCAGTCGACCGAAAGCCGGAACCGGGCCTTGTGGAAGCGCATCGCGCCCCAGCTGCAGGCAGGTAATTTCCAGGCTGCGGCCCAGGAGGCCGGAAAGTCGAAAGCGGCGGTAGGTAACGTGCTGAGCTATGGCTTCGCCCGCATCCGTTCGGCCGGTCGGCGCGATGACATCGAGAAGGCGATGGAAGAGAGTCTGATGGAGGTGATGCCGCGGCTGGAAAAGCGCACGCACTATCTCGCGACCTTCGCCAACGTCGCCACACTGCTCGGTCTGCTGGGTACCATCATCGGCCTGATCCGGGCATTTACGGCAGTGGCCGGTGCCAACCCCGCCGACAAGGCCGACCTGCTTTCGGCGAGCATCTCGGTGGCGATGAACACCACGGCCTTCGGTCTGATGGCGGCGATTCCGATGCTGCTGATGCACACGCTGCTGCAGACCAAGACCTCGGAGATCATCGACGGTCTCGAGATGGCGTCGGTGAAGTTTCTCAACGCCATTACCGAGCGACGCGATCCTGCCCCGCAGCCGGGTAAGGCTCAGGTCAAGGCGCAGGCGGCCGCAGCATGAAATCCCGCCGCCTTCGGGCACGGCGATCGAAGGATCCCGCCGAGCTCAACATCACGGCCTTCATGAACCTGATGGTGGTGCTGGTACCGTTCCTGCTGATCACCGCGGTGTTCTCCCGCCTGGCGGTGCTCGAGCTGAACCTGCCTGCCCCGGGCGAAGGCGGCGAAGACGACGACCAGCCCGCGCTCGCGCTGGAGGTCACGGTGCGCGACGATCGGCTGGAACTGGGCGATCGCAATCGCGGCTCGCTGGTGGTCATCACCCGCGAGGACGATGACCGCGCCGCACTTATCGAGCTGTCCGAGCGCCTGCAGGATCTCAAGGCCCAACATCCGGAGACCCTGGGCGCGACGCTGCTGCTCGAGCCTGATATCCACTACGACCTGCTCGTGCAGGTCATGGATGCCGTGCGGGTGGTTGAGCACGCGGCCAACGGTGAGCTGGAGCAGCTTGAGCTGTTCCCGGACATCTCGATCGGCGATGCCCCGGTGCTGGCGGCGGCCGAGGGGACAGGACGATGAGCGATCGCGTCACGCGCATGCAGCGCCACCACGACCGACACCGCAAGGGGGGCGGACTGAACCTCGTGTCCCTCATGGATATTTTCACCATCCTGGTGTTTTTCCTGCTGGTGAATTCGACCGAGGTCGAGACCTTGCCGAGCGATCGGGATCTCACGCTGCCCGACTCCGTCTCGCGGGAACTGCCACGGGAGACCGTCGTGGTCGCAGTGACTATGGATGACATCCTGGTACAGGGCCGGCGGGTCGCTTCGGTGGCCGAGATCCTGGCCGAAGAAGGCGGGACGGTGATCGAGCCACTGGCCGAAGCGCTGCGTGCGCAGCATGCCCGCGCCTTGCGCGAGAGCGACGACGGTGCCGAAGTCACGATCATGGGCGATCGCGAACTGCCTTATCGACTGCTACGCCGGATCATGGCGACCTGCACCGAGGCCGACTACACGCGTCTGTCACTTGCCGTGAACCAGCGGGTGACCGAGCCGCAGGTGGCGCAGCTGCGCTGACGGAGGACGATCATGACCGCTGTGGCTGCAAGCAATCCCTACTACCGGAGTTTCGAACTGCCGGGAAGCACCGGTGGCGAACAGGACCATCGCTTCCGCCGGCTCACCTGGAAGGTGCTGCTGGTGCTGCTGGTGTTCTCGCTGGTGATGCCGTGGCTGCCGGTGCCCGAGCGCGCTGCTGATCGTGCCGAGGAAATCCCGCCGCGATTGGCGCGTTTCGTCCTCGAGCGCGAGCCACCACCGCCGCCGCCGGTCGTCCGAGAGGAGCCTCGCCCGGTTGAGCCGGAAGTCGCAGTGGTCGAGCCGACGCGCGAGACGCCGCCACCCGAGCCTATGCCGCAGCCGCGTCCGGAGGCGCGTGTCGAGGAAGCCCGCGAGCGCGCCGCGACCGCGGGCGTCATGCCCATGGCCGCCGAACTGGCGGCGCTGCGCGAGAGTGCCGCCCTGGCGAGCGTCCTGGAGGCGAACACCGTCTCCAGCGCGGCCCAGGCCTCGCGCGCCGAGCGGGCGCTGATCACCTCACGCGCCGGTCAGGCGTCGAGCGGTATCACGACCGCCGAGCTCAGTCGCGGCACCGGTGGTGGTGGACTGGCGGAACGTACCGCCACCACCGTGGACTCGCCGGTCGCCGGCCTCGTCGCCGAGGAGACCGACCGGCGCGGCGGCGGCAGCGACGGTGTCGGTTCGCGCAGTCGCGAAGAAATCGAGATGGTCTTCGACCAGCACAAGGGCGCGATCTATGCACTCTACAGCCGCGCCCTGCGCAGTGATCCGACGCTGCAGGGGAAGGTGGTGCTGCGGCTGACCATCGCACCGAACGGCGCGGTCACCGAGTGTGAGGTCGTCTCCAGCGAGCTTGGCGACGCCGAGCTCGAACGCCGGCTGGTCCAGCGGGTGATGATGTTCCGTTTCGAGGACCGGGAGGTTGCGCCCGTGACGACGACCAAGCCGATCGAGTTCTTCCCGGCGTAGGGCGCAGCCTGGGAGACCTGTCTGCTGAGTTGTGAATCGGTCCTCGTTCCGTGCAACGCCCGTCGGGTTCTACCCCGTTTTCACGGACACTTCAGAGAAGCCCCATAATGGGCAAAAGGCGTGTTCATGTGGAAGCGAAAGAAGTACAGCCTGGCGTTCAAGCGGAACGCCGTTCAGTTGGCCCGTCAGACTCGGGTGAGCTGTGCCCAAGTGGCCCGCGAGCTGGGTATTGGTTCGAATCTGCTCACGCGCTGGGAGCGTGAAGCCGATACCGTAGGCCAGCGGGCTTTCGTTGGTACACTCAGCGTCGCTTCCTGTTCGCCGCCGGCTTGCGCCCGGGCGGCTTCACCGGCTTGCCCCCCGGTGCACGCTTCGGTCTCCCCACCGGCTTGACCGCCGCCACCGCCTCGTCGGCACTCATCGTCCGCAGTCCCAGCGGACGCTGGCGCACGCGGGTGCGCCGCAGCACCTCCAGCATCTCCGCCGGCAGCTGCGCGGGCAGCTCCACCGTCGAGTACTCGTCGAACAGGTCGATGCGCCCGATGCTGCGCCCCGACAGGCCGGTCTCGTTAGCGATCGCACCGACGATGTCCTTGGGGCTGACCTGGTGATGGCGCCCCACCTCGATGCGATAGCGTTGCAGGTCTCCACCGGGCGCCACGGCAGGACCTGATGCGCGTGACGGCGCGCGCGAGGGCGCCGGGCGCATCGATCGGGCCGCATCGGCGATGTCCGGTCCCTTCGCCGGCGGCAGCTGCAGCGGGCGTTCGCGCTGGGCGAGGAAGGCCAGCGCCGCGGCGATCTCCTCCAGATCGCCGCCCTCGCGGCTGGCGAGGCTGCGCACCACCTCGCGGAAGAAGGCGAGATCCTCACCGAGGATCACCTGCTCGACCTGTTCCCGGAACTGCGCCACCCGCCGGTCGGCTACCGCGGCGCGCGAGGGCAGGGCCATGGGCTCGATCTTCTGACGCGTGGCACGCTCGATGGTACCCAGCAGACGCATCTCCCGCGGCGTGACGAACAGGATGGCCGTGCCGCTTCGCCCGGCCCGCCCGGTGCGTCCGATCCGGTGCACGTAGGCCTCGGTGTCGTACGGGACGTCGAAGTTGATCACATGACTGATGCGCGGCACGTCCAGGCCGCGGGCGGCGACATCGGTGGCGACGATCAGGTCGAGCCGCCCCTGCTTGAGCTGGTCGATGACGCGCTCGCGCAGCGGCTGGGTGAGATCGCCGCTGAGGGCAGCCACGGCATAGCCCCGCGCCTCCAGCTTGTCGGCGATCTCCACCGTTGCGGTCTTGGTACGCACGAAGATCAGCGCCGCGTCGAGCGACTCCTCGGTTTCGAGTACGCGGGTGAGCGCATCGAGCTTGTGCGGCGCGGCCACCTGGCAGAACTTCTGCACGGTGGCGGCCACCGTCGCGGTGCGTGCCTGGATGCGGATTTCCTGCGGCTTGCGCATGTGGCGCCGGGCGATCCGGCGGATCGGCTCGGCCATGGTGGCGGAGAACAGCACCACTTGGCGCTCGGTCGGTGTGTGTTCCAGAATCCAGTCGACATCGTCGACGAAGCCCATGCGCAGCATCTCATCGGCCTCGTCGAGCACCAGCGTGCGAAGCTTGTCCAGACGCAGGGTCTTCCTGTTGATGTGGTCCATCACCCGTCCGGGCGTGCCCACCACCACGTGAGCGCCCCGCTGCAACTGTCGCAGCTGCGCCACCATGCCCTGGCCCCCATACACTGGCAGCACCTGGAAGCCTGGCAGCTTGCGCGCATAGCGCTGGAAGGCTTCAGCCACCTGGATCGCCAGTTCGCGGGTGGGCGTCAGCACCAGGACCTGCGGATCGCGTTGGTCGAGTGCCAGGCGTTGCAGCGCCGGCAGTGCGAAGGCAGCGGTCTTGCCGGTGCCGGTCTGTGCCTCGCCCAACAGGTCCTGCCCGGCGAGCAGCGGAGGGATGCAGGCGGCCTGGATGGCTGAGGGGCTTTCATAGCCTACGTCGGCGAGGGCGGCCAACAGGGGCGCTGACAGTCCGAGCTCGCCGAAGCTGTCGATGGATGCGGTCATGGTCGGAAAGTCTCTAGAGTTCGCTACAGGAGGCGCCGTAGGCGAAACAGGTGTAACAGCGGTGATGACCCAGCATCACGCGCACATTCATGGCCTCCGCCAGGCTGCCCCCCTGGTCGTAGGTCTCGTCATCGTCGACAAGCGTACAGGCATACACGCGCATGCGCCCGGCTTTCTTGATCACCATCTTGCTGAAGGCGCACATGAACTCGCGCCGGCTGGCCTCGTCCTGGTAGCGGGTCATGCAGCTCTCGGTGATCTCGGGGACGCCACGAGCTTCGCCGGGCGTGCCGAAGTCCGGGAAGGAAACGATGGTGAGGTCTTCCGGCAGACCGTGTGTCCTGAACAACGCCCGGAACGGCGCATCCCCGGTGGCCCGGTCCTCCCCGGCCTCCGCCTGTCTGGCCAGCGAAACACCGAAACCGGCCTCGTGGAGTTCACGCAGACCCTGCCACGCGGCCGCCCAGCTGCCGGGCCCACGGCCGGCCTCATGACGGTGCCGCTCGGGCCAGTCGATGCTCACACGAAAGCTCACCGGGTGACGACCCGCGCGCAACTCCCGGATCTGGTGCATCCGTTTCGACACCGGTTCGGTCCCGTTGGTCAGGACCAGGCAGGGCCGCAGCGATTGGGCATAGGCGAGGATACGGACGACATCCTTGACGATGAACGGCTCGCCACCCGTGAAGGAAAACTTCTCGACGCCGAGACCGACGGCCTCGTCCATGAACGGTCGGACGTCGTCGAGCGTGATCCGTTGCAGGCGGTTGTCGCCGGGCTTCGAGCCTTCCAGGCAGAATGGACAGGCCAGGTTGCAGGCGGTGCCGGTGTGAAACCAGAGCTCGCGCAGCGCGTGCGGCTGGATGTAGCCGCGCGGCTCACCTGTGGTGGTGAAACGTTGTGGGTCCCGGGTGGGCATATCCATGCAATCACTCCTTGATCGACTCTCGTGTCCGCGGCCGGCGCCGGTACCAGCGCGCCAGCGTCGGCCCAGGCACGCCCAACAGGTGCGCCAGGGCGAGCGACCGGTTACGCAGGACGCCACGCCACCAGCCGTCGCGCAGCCAGCGCCGCGGTGACACGCCGATGGGCAGGGGCAGCAGGGCAAAGCCACTGCGCCGCAAGGCCCGCACGACGGGCACTTCCTCGAACAAACCGCTGTCGGCGAAACCGCCGCAGGCCATGAACGCGTCGCGACGCGCGAACAGGCCCTGATCACCGTAGACCATCCCGCCGAGTGCCGCACGAAGTCGCGTGCCGTGCTCGATGAGCCGCGGCGTGAGACCCCGTGCCGCCGCCAGGCTGAAACGAAACGCGCCACCCGCCGCACCGTCTTCGATGGCAGCCTGCAGTGCCGCCACGGCCCCGGGGGGCGGCTGTGCGTCGGCATGCAGAAACCATAGCACGACACCACGGGCCCGCGCGGCACCGAGATTGAGCTGCGCGCCCCGGCAGGGTTGCGCATCGAGCCACAGGGCGCCATGGCGGACGCACAGCGCGCGGCAGGCAGCGTCGGCGCCGGCATCGACGACCACGACCTCGCAACCGGCGGCTTCCTGCTCGAGCCAGCCGAGCAGTGCGGCCAGTGCGTCCGTGTCGCGGAACACCGGGATGATCACGCTCAGGCGCGCGGTGGCGTCGGGGGAGGGCATCCGCTCGCTCGCTCCTGTCGCGTCATGACGGTGTGAAGGCGTCCGCATGGTGACGGAGACCCCGAGGGCTGGCAAATGGTTGCAGTGGTCGTCGGCGGGATGCTTCCATGCCGGCCTGACTCCGAGCCGCCCCAGGGCGCGTACTGGACTGCCATGAACGACAGCTTTGCCGGTTCCGCTGCCGCCGTGAGGCTGACGCTGGTGCTGGTGTTCAAGCGGCCCCGCCCCGGCTATGGCAAGCAGCGCCTGGCCGCCGCGATCGGCGCAGCGGCCGCCTGCACCCTCGCCAGGCGTTTTCTCGACTGTGCGCTGGAAGATCTCGAGCACTGGCCCGGGCCGGTGGTGCTGGCGCCGGAGGCTGGCCGCGATGTGGCCTGGGCGGCGCAGCGGCTGCCGCGGGCAACGGTGCGGGTGCAGTCGCCCGGTAATCTCGGTGAGCGCCTCGCCGCGCTGGACGCAGGCTTGCGTGGCGCAGGGCATGCCCGACTGGCTTTCATCGGCAGTGACGCGCCGGCGCTGGGCGCCCCGCAGCTCGAGGGTGCCGCCAAGGCCCTGGAGACCCACGACGTGGCGCTTGCACCGGCCGCTGACGGGGGCGTGGTGCTGATGGCGGCGAGGCAATCATGGCCGGCCCTGGCGGGTCTGCCCTGGAGTACCGCTGCGCTGGGTGAGACGCTGATCGCCAGCTGCGCGGCTGCAGGCCTGTCGGTGGCCCGACTTCCCGGCGCCGCCGATGTCGATCACGCCGCAGATCTGCCGGCGCTGGCGCAGGCTCTGGTCGATGATCTGCGCCCGGCACGGCGTGCGCTGTTGCGGGCACTGGAGACGATGGGGCTGGACCCCGGAGAGGTTACATGATGAACCGTCGATTGCTGGTGTTTGCGGTGGCGCTCGCGGGCCTGTTCGGATTGGCCATGCTGCTGCCGGTGGTCGAGTGGCTGACCGCAGGGCTTGCCTGGATTCAGGCCCACCGGGATGTGGCCTGGGCGGTCTTCATCGGGCTGTATATCGTGGCCACCGTATTCATGCTGCCGGGGCTCATCCTGACGATCACGGCAGGCTTCATCTTCGGGCTGGTCCAGGGCGTGATGCTGGTCTCGGTCGGCAGCGTGCTGGGGGCCACGGCGGCTTTTCTGCTCGGACGCTCCATCGCCCGCGACTCGATTGCTTCGCGGATCGCGAGCTGGCCGCGGTTTGAAGCGCTGGATCGGGCGATTGGCCGTCGCGGGTTTCTGATCGTATTGCTGGTGCGCCTGTCGCCGGCGTTTCCCTTCAACCTGCTGAACTATGCGCTGGGCCTGACGGCGGTGCCCGCGCGCCATTACGTGCTCGCGTCCTGGATCGGCATGTTGCCCGCGACCGTGCTCTATGTCTGGGCCGGCACGTTCGCCCAGTCGCTCGCCACCGCGGCCGGCGGCGAGGTGGAGACCGGGCTGGCGGGCCAGCTCCTGCTGGCGCTCGGTCTGGTGGCGACGCTGGTCGTCACCGTGGTGGTCACGCGACTGGCGCGCCGCGAACTCGACCGTCAGCTTGATGCCGTCGCGCCACAGGAGACGACGCATGGATAACCCCACGCCCGGGTCGGCCGAGACCACCGGGCACTATCCCGGAGCGGAATACGACCGGCAGTGGCGGGCTCTGGTGTCGCCCCACGATTACACCAACCCGGTGCCCGAGGGCCGCTATCACCTGGTGGTGATCGGGGCTGGGCCAGGCGGGCTGGTGACGGCGATCGCGGCGGCGGGCCTGGGCGCAAAGGTGGCGCTGGTCGAACGGCACGCCATGGGCGGGGACTGCCTCAATGTGGGTTGCGTGCCGTCCAAGGCCCTGCTGGAGATCACGGCGCGTCCCGGCATGGAGTTCGACCGCGCCTTCGCCTGGCTGCGAGAGGTCCGCGCGGGCATAGCCGGGCATGATTCGGTCGAGCGCTACACGGCGGCAGGGGTCGACGTGTACCTGGGCGAGGCGCGCTTCGTTGCCCCGTCGGCGGTGGTGGTCGGCGGGCAGCGGCTGGAAGCGCGGCGGTTCGTCATCGCGAGTGGCGC
>PWZL01000020.1 GCA_003567475.1 Gammaproteobacteria bacterium
CCTGGGGCCTGCGCAACCCCTGGCGCTGGAGTTTCGATCGCGACACCGGGGCGCTGTGGGCGGGCGACGTCGGCCAGAGCACCCGCGAGGAAATCAATCTGATCGAACTGGGGGGCAATTACGGCTGGCGTTTTCGTGAGGGCTTCCTCTGCTTCAATCCCTCGAGCAACTGCCCACGGGCCGGCCTGGTCGACCCGATCATCGATTACCGTACCGGCATCGACGGCAGCTCGGTCACCGGCGGATATGTCTACCGCGGCGCGGAGATCCCGGGTCTGCGAGGCCGCTATGTCTTCGGCGATTTCGTGAACGGGCGGATCTGGGCGCTGACCAGCGATCCCGACGGCACTTACGCCATGCAGGATCTTGCAGCCAGCGGACTCAACATCTCCTCGTTCGCCGAAGACCACCAGGGCGAGCTCTACGTGGTGAATTTCGGCGGCGGTCTGTATCGGCTGGCGCCCTCGGGCACCGCCCCGGCAGACACGATCCCTGCCCTGCTCAGCGATACCGGCTGCGTCGATCCGGCAGATCCCAGCCAGCCGGCGGAGGGACTGATTCCCTACCGGCCGGGCGCACCCTTCTGGTCGGACGGGGCCGACAAGGAGCGCTGGCTGGCCTTGCCCGACGGGGCGCGGATCGATCTGGCCAGCGACGGCAACTTCGAGTTTCCGCCCGGCGCTGTCCTGATGAAACACTTCCGGCGCGGCGGAGAGCTGATCGAGACGCGCCTGTTCATGCATCACCCCGAGGGCCAGTGGGGGGGCTACACCTGGCGCTGGAACGCGGCGCAGACCGATGCCGAGCGGGTCATCGGCGGCGCGACGTTGCCGGCCGGCGGAGGTGACTGGGTCTACCCTTCAGAGGCCCAGTGCCTGCAGTGCCATACCGCGGCGGCGGGTCGGACGCTGGGGCTCGAGATCGCCCAGCTCAACAACGCCCTGACCTACGCGC
The DNA here is from genome assembly GCA_003567475.1 of Gammaproteobacteria bacterium. Classification (GTDB taxonomy): domain Bacteria; phylum Pseudomonadota; class Gammaproteobacteria; order Steroidobacterales; family PWYM01; genus PWYM01. The sequence goes on from PWZL01000020.1 coordinate 955, forward strand.
AGACCGGACGCACGGCCAATCAGCTCCGCACGCTGGCGGCGATCGAGCTGTTCACCTCGCCGCTGCCGGGCGAGCCTGAGGAGCTGCCGGCGCTGCCTGATCCCTTTGGCAGCGCTCCGGTGGGCGAGCGCGCGCGGGCCTGGCTGCACACCAATTGCGCCGGCTGCCACCGCCCGGACGGACCGACGCCGAGCGACCTCGATCTCCGCTTCGACGTGCCGCTCGACGAGACGCGAGCCTGCAATGTCGAGCCCTCGTCGAGCAGCGGGCTCGGCCTCACCGACCCGCGCCTGATCGTACCCGGAGACCCGCAGCGCTCGCTGGTCTGGCAGCGCATGGGCCGGCGTGACGTCCACGCCATGCCCCCTGTAGGCAGCCTGGACATCGACACCGCCGGCCTGTCGCTGGTGCAGGACTGGATCACTTCGCTGGCGGGCTGCGACTGACTGCCGCCAAAGCCGAGAGGCGAGCGCGGGCTCAGGCGTCGAGCCGCAGTTCAGGGGCGAGCGGCAGCTTCCGCACGCGCAGACCGCGCGCGGCGAACAGCGCGTTGGCCAGCGCCGGGGCGATCGGTGGCACACCGACCTCACCCACGCCGCCGGGCGCCGCGCCGGACTGGATCAACTCGACCGCGATGGGCGGCGTCTCGGCGAGTGCCATGAGCCGATAGTCGTCGAAGTTGCCCCCCTGGACGGCGCCCTCCTCGATGCCGAGCTGCCCATACAGCGCGGCCGTGAGGCCGAACAGCATGCCGCCCTCGAGCTGGGCGACCACCGTGTCGGGATGGACCAGCACGCCGCAGTCGGCCACGCACCACAGCCGTGATACCGCCAGCCGGCCCTGTGCGTCGGCCGTCAATTCCACGGCCTGCGCCACATGACTGTCGAAACACTCGGCTGCCGCAAGGCCCAGCCAGCGACCGGCTCGACCCGCGCGCCCGTCCCAGTCGCATAACGCCGCCAGGCGCTCCAGGCAGTGGCGAAGCCGTGGGGCACCCTCCAGCAATGCCAGCCGCAATTCCAGGGGATCCTGTCCGCTGGCATGCGCCAGTTCATCGAGGAAAGACTCGATCGCGAAGGCCGTGTAGGAATGCCCCACCGCACGCCAGATCATGGTGCGCACCGGTACCTGCACACCGGTCCAGTCCACCCGCATCGGGCCGACGGCATACGGCAGACGATCAGCGCCCATCAGCGCGAGGCCATTGACGCTGCCGGGGGTCACCGGGTCGGGCCCGGCACTGGCGACGCGGTGGTGCCAGAGCACCGGTCTGCCGCGTTCATCCAGCGTCGCGGCCAGGGACTGCGCGGCGGCATCCCGATGCAGACCGTGCCGCGTGTCGTCCTCCCGACTCCAGATGACCTGGACCGGCGCATCGACCCGCGCCGCCAGCTCCACCGCCTCGGCGACGAAGTCCGAGGTGGCCCGCCGGCCGAACGCACCACCGAGCAACGTGGTGTGCACGCGCACGCGCTCCAGCGGCAGGCCGGCCACCGAGGCGGCCACTTCCCGGGCATTGCCCGGCACCTGGGTGGGTGCCCAGACCTCGCAGGTCCCGTCACGCACCTGTGCGATGCAGTTCATGGGTTCCAGGGGCGCATGGGCCAGGTAGGGCACTTCATAGACGGCGCGATGCACGCTCGCAGCCTCATCGAGTCGCGCGAGCACATCCGCATCATCGCGCGCGATACCCGGTGTGCCCTGATCCAGCGCCTCGCGCAGGCGCTCGGCAATGGAGCGGGCCGACACGCCCGCGCTGACAGTCGCCGGCCGCCACTCGAGTTGCAGCGCATCGCGCCCCCGCAGGGCACTCCAGCTGTCCCGCGCCAGCACCGCGACCCCGACGCCGGTACGCAGCACCTCGACCACGCCTGGCACGGCCCGCGCCGCCGCATCCTCGACGCCGGCGAGCTCCCCGCCCAGCGTGGGGCTGCGTGCAATCGCCGCGTGGAGCATGCCCTCGACCCGCGTATCGAGCCCGTAGACGGCACGACCGGACACCTTGGCGGGGATCTCCAGCCGCGGCTGGGAGCGGCCGAGCAGCCGGAAATCGGCCGGGGCCTTCAGACGCGGACGAAGCGGCGCACGCCGTGTGGCCGCCGCCTCGGCCAGCGCACCGTAATCGGCCTGGCGGCCACTGGCCTCGTGCTGCACCTGGCCGTCGCGGGTGGTGCAGTCGCGCGCCCGCACGCCCCACGCCGCGGCGGCGGCGCCGACCAGCATGTGCCGTGCCGCCGCGCCGGCGCGGCGCAGTTCGATCCACTGCGAACGCACGCTGGCGCTGGCCACGGTGGCCATCGGACCAAAATCGTAGTCCTCTTCGGCGATGGCCTGCTCGACGCGGACGCGCGACCAGTCGGCATCCAGTTCCTCGGCAATCACCAGCGGCAGGGCCGTGGCCACGCCCTGCCCCATTTCCGCACGGGTGAGCCAGATCACCACCTCGCCATCGGGTTGAACGGCGAGGTAGACGCTCGGCGCGAAAGCGCCATCGCGATGGACGGCATTACGGAAGCGCTGATCAGTCAGCCTGGCCGCCAGCCGCTGCCCGACGCCGAGCCACAGGCCCGTGGCCCCGACCACGGCGACCGCGCCCCCGGCGCCCAGCAGCAGGCGCCGGCGGGTGATCCGGAAAACGCCCGTCTGGGTGGGGGTGTCGCGTGCGTCCATGCGCTGACCTTACCTGTGGATGAGCGGTGCCCGCAAAGCCCATCAGCAACATCAGACCCGAGCGCGCTGGCGCAGGTTCCTGAACGGCCAAAGCCCCGCAGATGATCCCCCGACGCCGCGCAGTGGTCCCTACTCGGTGGTGGTCGGCGTCCCGCGCGTGCGGCTCCTCGCGCCGCGGCGCGCCGCCATGGCCTCGCGGCGCATGGCCGCACGGTCCTGGCTGCCCTGCAGCGAGACACCGCCGGAGCCGTCCGACAGGAAATCCGCCAGGGATTTCACGGTCGGGAAACGGAACAGGTCGGTGATCGCCAGTGGCCGCTCCAGGGTCTCGTTCAGCCGCCGATGGACCTTGACCGCCAGCAGCGAGTGTCCGCCGAGATCGAAGAAGTTGTCTTCGGTATCGATGTCGGGGAGCTGCAGCACCTCCTGCCAGATCGCCAGCACCTTGGCCTCGAGATCACTGGCGGGCGGCCCACCGGCATCCGCCGCCGCGCGCGCGGGCCTCGCGCCCGCCTCCATCGGCGCCGGTAGCGCCTTGCGGTCGATCTTGCGGTTGGGCGTCAGCGGGAAGGCTTCGAGCGTGACGAAATGCGAGGGCACCATGGGCTCCGGCAGGTGCTCGCGGAGGTAGTCCTTGAGCTCGCGGGGCGCCGGCGCCGCCTCGGGCTGGCTGGCGATGAGGTATGCCACCAGCCGGACGTCCCCGGGGATATCCTCGCGCGCCACGACGACGGCCTCGCGCACACCCGGGTAGTCACCGAGGGTCGACTCGATTTCTCCAAGCTCGATCCGGTGACCGCGAATCTTGACCTGGTGATCGATGCGGCCGAGGAACTCGAGCACGCCGTCATCCCGCCAGCGGACCAGATCACCCGTCCGGTAGAGTCGTCCCGCCGCGTCGCCGAAGCGATCCGGCACGAAACGCTCCGCCGTGAGCTCAGGACGCCCGAGATACCCGCGGGCCACGCCGGCGCCGCCGATGTAGAGCTCGCCGGCCACCCCGGGCGGCACTGGCTGTCCACTGGGGTCGAGCACGTACACCGAGGTATTGGCGATCGGCCGACCGATCGGCACCGACTCATCCTGCCGCGAGACGTCATGCACAGCCGACCAGATGGTGGTTTCGGTCGGGCCGTACATGTTCAACAACCGCCCCACGCCGCAGTCCAGCAGCTGGCGCGCCAGCGCCGGCGGGAAGGCCTCACCGCCGACCATCATGACCTGCAGGCGACCGAGCGCCGCACGCGCCGCCTCATCCTGCACCAGCATGCTGGCCAGCGAAGGCGTGCACTGCAGATGGGTCACCCCATAGGCGGCGATCTGACCGGCGACCGAGCCATCCGGCTCACCCGCCTCGCCCGCGTGGGTGACTGGCTGGGCGAGCTCGCGCAGGCGGTTGAGGTGTGCCAGATGCTCGAGGGTAGTGTCCTCGTTGACGCCGAAATCGATCAGGCAGGCGATCTCGTCGATGCCAAGCCCCTTGAGATCATCGACGATGCCGAGCGTGCGCTCGAGATCGCCGAACAGGCCCGAGGTCTCGAAGTAGCGCTCGAACGAATACTCCAGCAGACCGTCCATTTCCTCGGCACTGAGGGAGTCGAGATCGACGTCGACACTGGTCGAGCCATCGGCGCGCTTCTTGAAGGCCGTCCAGCTCGAAGCAAAGCCCTTGACCAGGCCGAGCGAGGACCCGAGATAGTTCATCATCGGCCGACGCACGGTGTTCTTCACCTCGTCGTTATCGTCGCCGACGAAGGTGTGCAGCATGAGCGTCACATGACCCTCACCCTCATGACCCGCCTCACGCCAGGCCGCGCGGTAGACCGCGAGCTTCTCCGTCAGCTCCTCGACGCTCTGGCCGAGCAGGTGGGTGAGCACTCCGGCCCCCATCTGGCCTGCGGTGCGGAACGTGTCGGGAGAACCGGCTGCCGTCAGCCACATCGGCAGACGGGGCTGCACCGGCCGCGGCAGCGTGCGCACCGGGAAGTGCTGTCCCTTGGGCCCCGGAAACTCCACCTCTTCGCCGGCCCACAGCCGCTGGATGGCATCGATGCCCTCGAGCATCAGTTCCTTGCGGCCGAACGCCTCGGGGGCCAGCACGAAATCCCGCGGCTGCCAGCCCGAAGCAAAGGCGATGCCCACGCGACCGCCGGAGAGGTTGTCGGCCACGGCCCACTCCTCGGCGATCCGGGCCTGATGATGCAGCGGGTTGACCACGCTGCCGGCGCGCAGGGCGATGCGCTCGGTGACCATGGCCAGTGCCGCCGTGGTCAGCGCCGGGTTCGGGTACAGGCCACCGAACTCATGGAAGTGGCGCTCGGGTGTCCACACGGCATCGAAGCCGTTGCGGTCGGCAAATCTCGCGCCCTCCATCAGCAGACGGTATTTGTCCTCTCCGGCCGTGTCGGCGCTGGAGAAATACATGAGACTGAACTGAATCGAACGCTCCGCATGCTTGCCCCGGCGCGGCGCGCCGGCCGCAGCGCGCTGCTGATCTTCATGCAGGACCACGGTCAGTCCGCGGGAAAGCGTCCACAGCAATTCCAGCACGGAGATGTCGAACGACAGGCTGGTCACGGCCAGCCAGGTGCCGGGCGAATCCCCTTCCAGGCGCGGGATCTTCGCGTCCATCGCCGTGAAGAAGTTGAGCACATTGCGATGTTCCAGCATCACGCCCTTCGGCCGACCCGTGGAGCCCGAGGTGTAGATGACGTAGGCCAGACTCGACGATGACACCCGGCCCGGCGGGTTGTGTGCCGGGCGGCCGGCATACACAGACTCGTCATCGAGCATCACCACGTGGGCCCGATGGCCGGAGAGCAGCTGCTCCAGGTGCGACTGGGTGAGCAGCACGGGCGCCTCGGCGTCCTCGATCATGTAGCTCAGCCGGTCGCGGGGATAGGCCGGATCCAGCGGCAGGTAACAGCCGCCTGCCTTGTGGATCGCCAGGATCGCCACCATCAGGTCGATCCCGCGTTCGGCACACAGCGCCACGGGCACATCCGGACCGACGCCCAGCCCCAGCAGGTGATAGGCCAGCCGGTTGGCCCGGTCGTTGAGCTGGGCGTAGCTCACTCTGCGATCGCGGAAGATCAGCGCGGTGGCCTCGGGAGCACGCGCGGCCTGGGCCTCGATGGCCTGGTGGATGCAAAGCTCCGCGGGGAATTCGACTGCCGTGTCGTTCCAGGTGTGCAGCAGCTGCTGGGCTTCCGCCTGCGAGAGCAGCTGCAGCGCCGAGAGCGGCGCCTCGGGGGTCGCCACCAGGGTCTCGAGCAGCGTGACCAGGCCCGCAACGAGGCGATCGGCCAGCGCGGCATCGAAGCGGGGCGTGTCGTAGGCGAGCTTCAGCACCAGCCCGGACTCGCCGTAGGCGTAGAGCGTCAGCGGGTAGTTGGTGCGCTCGATCAGACGGAACCGGCGATGCCCGAAGGCCTCACCGAGGGCGCGCATCTGGCCGTCGAGGATCTGGTGATCGTAGACGACCAGGCTTTCGAACAGCGGCTGGCCGGCACCGACCTCCGACCAGCCCTGCACTGCCATCAAGGGCGACTGGTCGTGCGGACGCACGGCCCGCTCGCTGTCGCGCAGCGCCTGCAGCCACTCACTGATCGGCTGGTCTGCGGGCAGGCGGACGCGCACCGGCAGGGTGTTGATCAGGCAGCCCACCATCTCGGTGGCGCCGGCCACGGTGCCGGCGCGCCCGGCCCGGGTGGCGCCGAACACCACGTCGTCCTCGCCGGCCCAGCGGGCCAGCAGTGCGGCCCAGGCACCCTGGACCACGGTATTCAGCGAGCAGCCCAGGCGCTCACCCAGGGCCCGCAGCGCCGTGGTCGAGGCCTCGTCCAGCACCCGCTCGGCGTGGCCACGACCGGTGGCGTGGCCGGCCACCGGCGCCGCCGGCAGCGCGGTCGGGGCGGTGAAGCCGGCCAGGCGCTCGCGCCAGAACGTCTCGTCGGCGGACAGGTCGCGGGCGGCGACATGGCGGGCGTGTTCCGCGAACGCCGGGCGCGCCGACGGCGCCGGCGATTCGCCACGGCAGAGGGCGTCATAGGTGGTGAACACCTCCCCCAGCACCAGCGGAAAGGAGCGTCCGTCACAGATCGCATGGTGGAAGGTCCAGACCACCTCCCAGCGGGCGTCGCCGGTACGCAGGGCGGCGACCCTGAGACAGGGTGCCTCGCGCAGGTCGAAGCCGCGCCGCCGCTCCTCCTCCAGCAGGCCCTCGAGGGCGCGCTGACGGGCCTCCTCCGGACGCTGGCGCCAGTCCTCACTGCGCAGCGACAGATAGGCCTCGGGTTCGACCACCTGCACCGGCTCCTCGACATCCTCCCAGCGAAACCGCGTGCGCAGGGCCGGGTGCCCGGCGATCACCGCGCTCCACGCCTGCTGGAAGCGTTCGAGATCGAGCCCCTCCTCGAGGCTGCAGACGATCTGCTCGATGTCCACCCCGGAGCCTGGATGGCTCAGGTGATGGAACAGCATCCCCTGCTGAGTGGGCGTGAGCGGATACTGGGACAACGTGGTGTCGTTCATACAAGAACCTGTAACGAGTCGATCGCCGTGTGAGCCACCCCTGATGGTGCCCCAGGTCGATCGGTAACGATGTGAACGGAATCGAAAAAGTCACTCATTGGGCGAGCCCGGACACCAGCCGGCGTGCGGCGGCCAGCGGGCTCAGTTCGCCTGCGGCGACCGCGCGCTGGAGTGTCGGCAGCAGGGCCGCCAGCGCCGGGTCCTGGCGCAGACGCTGCTCGACGAGTTCGTGGGTCAGACGCGTCATCCACTGTTCATTCTGCCATGCCCGCCGACGCGCGATATAGCCGCTGTCCCCTGCCACCGCACGATACTCCTCCAGCATGGCCTGTACGCCGTCGATGTTGCGGTCTTCCAGGGCCGAGCAGGTCAGCACCCGGGGGCGCCAGGGCGCGTCGTGATGCAGCATCGACAGCGCGCTCTCGTACTGGCCACGCGCCGTCTCGGCCTGGCTTGCCGAGGCTGCATCGGCCTTGTTCACCACCAGTGCATCGGCGAGCTCGACGATCCCGCGCTTGATGCCCTGGAGCTCGTCACCCGCATTGGGCAACAGCAGGACCAGGAAGAAATCCACCATGCCCGCGACGTCGACCTCCGACTGGCCGACACCCACGGTCTCGACCAGCACCACATCGAAGCCGGCCACCTCGCAGAGCAGCAGGCTCTCGCGGGTGCGCAGCGCCACGCCTCCGAGCGTGCCCGCCGCCGGTGACGGGCGGATGAACGCCGCCTGCGAACGCGACAGCCGCTCCATGCGGGTCTTGTCGCCCAGCAGACTGCCGCCGGCACGCGGCGAACTCGGGTCGACGGCCAGCACCGCCACGCGATGGCCGGCCGCGACCAGGGCCAGCCCGAGGGCCTCGATGAACGTCGATTTGCCGACCCCGGGGACACCGGAGATCCCCACGCGCAGGCTGCCGCCGGCCTCCGGCAGCACGGCTTCGAGCAGTGACTGGGCCGCCTCGCGATGGTCTTCGCGCAGGCTCTCGACCAGGGTGATGGCGCGGGCCAGCGTACGCCGATCACCCGCGCGGAGGCGCTCGATGTCGACGCCGTGGCCGCCTGGCATGTTCAGGGCCCGGGGGGAGGGTCGCTTGGCAACGCGGCGAGGATCTCCCGGGCGGCAGGCGGAATCCGCGTGCCGGGGCCAAACAACAGCCGCACGCCGGCCGCCTTGAGGAACGCGTGGTCCTGGGCCGGGATCACGCCGCCGCAGACCACCACCACGTCCTCGGCACCCGCAGCGGCCAGCGCCTTGATCAGCGCTGGCACCAGGACCTTGTGACCGGCGGCCTGCGAGGAGACGCCGACCACGTGGACGTCGTTCTCGATGGCCTGGCGGGCCACCTCCTCGGGGGTGGCGAACATCGGCGAGAGATCGACGTCGAAGCCCGCGTCCGCGAAAGCCGTGGCAATCACGCGTGCGCCCCGGTCATGGCCATCCTGGCCCATCTTCGCCACCAGCATGCGGGGCCGGCGCCCCTCGGCGGCGAGAAAGGCCTCGATGTCGGCCTGCAGGGCCTGCCATTCATCGTCGTTTTCGTAAGCACTCGAGTACACGCCCGACACCGTCTGCACATCCACCCGGTAACGGCCCCAGACCGCCTCCAGGGCGTCGCTGATCTCGCCTACTGTACACCGGGCACGGGCCGCCTGAACGGCGAGGGTCAACAGGTTTTCGCCGCCGTCGCGGGCGGCGGCGGTGAGCGCGTCGAGCGCCTCGCGGACGGCGGCGGTATCGCGCCCGGCCCGCAGCGCTGCCAGACGCTCGATCTGGGCTGCCCGCACGGCCGAGGTGTCGATGTCGCGGACCTCGACGGCCGGTTCGTCGGCGGCCTGGAACCGGTTGACGCCGACGATGACCTCCTCACCGCGGTCGATGCGCGCCTGGCGGCGCGCGGCCGCCTCCTCGATCCGTCGCTTCGGCAGACCGCGGGCGATGGCGGCGGCCATGCCGCCTTCATCCTCGATCTCCGCCATCAGCTCCCGGGCGCGTGCGGCGAGGTCCGCGGTCAGACGCTCCATGAAGTACGAGCCGCCCCAGGGGTCGATCACCCCGGTGATCCCGGTCTCGTGCTGGAGGATGAGCTGGGTGTTGCGGGCCAGTCGGGCGGCATGATCGCCCGGCAGGGCGAGGGCCTCGTCGTACGCGTTGGTGTGCAGCGACTGGGTGCCGCCGAACACCGCGGCCATCGCCTCGAGGGTGGTGCGCACCACGTTGTTGTAAGGGTCCTGCGCGGTGAGCGACCAGCCGGAGGTCTGGCAGTGGGTGCGCAGCATCAGCGAGCGCGGCTGCTGCGCCCCGAACTCCGCCACCAGTTGCGACCAGAGCAGCCGCGCGGCGCGCAGCTTGGCGATCTCCATGTAGAAGTTCATGCCGATGCCAAAGAAGAACGACAGGCGTCCGGCAAACTCGTCGATGTCCAGCCCGGCCGCCAGGGCACAACGAATGTATTCACGCCCGTCGGCCAGGGTGTAGGCCAGCTCGAGTGCCGCGTCCGCCCCGGCCTCCTGCATGTGATAGCCGGAGATCGAGATGCTGTTGAACCGGGGCATGTGGCGCGCGCAATAGCCGATGATCTCACCGACGATGCGCAGGGATGGCGCTGGCGGATAGATATAGGTGTTGCGGACCATGAACTCCTTGAGCACGTCGTTCTGGATGGTCCCGGACAGGGCCTCCGGCGCCACACCCTGCTCTTCGGCAGCGACGATGAAGCAGGCCAGCACCGGCAGCACCGCCCCGTTCATGGTCATCGACACCGAGACCCGGTCCAGCGGGATGCCGTCGAACAGGATCTTCATGTCCTCGACGCTGTCGATCGCCACGCCGGCCTTGCCGACGTCGCCGGTGACCCGCGGATGATCGGAGTCGTAACCGCGGTGGGTGGGCAGGTCGAAGGCCACCGAGACACCCTGCCCGCCGGCGGCCAGCGCCTCGCGGTAGAAGGCGTTGGAGGCCTCGGCGGTGGAGAAGCCTGCGTATTGGCGAATGGTCCAGGGCCGTGAGGCATACATGGTCGGCTGGGGGCCGCGCACGTAGGGCGGGAACCCCGGCAGCGACTCCAGGTGCTCCAGGCCCTCGAGATCGGCCGAGGTGTACAGCGCGCGCAGCGCGATGCCCTCGGCGGTCCGCTGTTCCAGCGACTCGACCGGCCGGCCTTTCAGCTGGCGCTCGACCGCCGCCTCCCAGGCGGCCAGTGCCGCCGCCCGTGCCGATTCGTTCCGCGCCATGCCGGCGGTCCTCAGCCGTGCTCGCCGGCTGGCGGTTCGCTGAGTTCGATCAGCACCCCGTCGCAGCTGCGCGGGTGGACGAAAATGACGCGGCAGCCGTGTGCGCCGGGATGCGGGGCCTCGGTGATGAACGTATAGCCCCGCGCCTTCAGGCGCGCGACATCGGCATCCAGATCGTCGCTGCGGAAACACAGGTGATGCAGCCCCCCGGGGCGCTTCTCCAGGTAGCGTGCGATGGCCCCCTGCCCGTCCAGCGGGTGCACCAGTTCGATGCGCGTCGGCGGCAGGGGAAAGAAAGCCGTCTGCGTCTGCGCCTCGACCACCGTCTCGGTGCCCTCGAAAGGCAAGCCGAAATCTTCCATGAAGCGGCGAATCGCGCGTTCCAGATCGGGCACGGCGATGGCGATGTGATCGAGGGCGGTGATCATGGCAACTCGTGCGTGGACGGAGGAGTGTTAAGGTAGCAAGGCTAGCGCCGCGCGGCCACGGGCGCCCGTGTCCAGTTCCCAGAATTCCAGCGGCGGTGTGACCGCAAGCCCCTCAGGCAAAGGCGTAATCCCCGGGCAACCAGACCTGCTCGACGCCAGGTCGATCCAGCGCGACGGCCCCCACCGCGCCTTCCGGCAACCCCTCGACCGGCCGCAGCCACCAGTCCGCCAGGCGTTCGCCCGGCAGCTCGAGCCGGGCAAGCAGAGTGCCCGCGGGTGCCCCAAGGGCCACCGAACAGGCCTTGAGCGGCAGGGACAGCCCGCCCCCCAGAGCCTTCAGCAGCGCCTCCTTGCGCGTCCAGGTCTCGAAAAACGCCTGTTCCCGGGCCTCTCCAGTCAGGGCCAGGACGGCGCGGCACTCGTCGGCGGCAAAACTGTAATGCGCCAGGGCCACCAGATCGTCCAGCCGGCGCAGGCACTCGACGTCCACCCCGAGGCGCCCGTGCCCGCTCACCCCGAGCAGCAGCACGCCTTCGGAGTGGGACAGATTGAACGAGGGGCCGTGGGCCAGCGCGGGCTTGCCCTGAGCGCCATGACTGAACACCAGCGCCGCCGGCGGGCGGCCGGTGACCCGGGCGAGCACACAGCGCAACACCGCGCGGCCCACGCGGTAGCGCCGGCGCAGCCGGGGGAAGGCAAAGCGCTCGGCGCGCGCGCATTCTTCGCGCGACAACAGCGCGTCGAGGTCCAGGTCGCTGCGCGGATCGGCATCGAGATCATGACTGAGCAGCTGGATGCCAGCAGAGGATGCGACCGGACTCATCGCGCTACAATAGCAGGCTTTATCCAGCCCCGAGCCGCCACCATGATCCGCACTCGTTTCGCCCCCAGCCCCACCGGGGTGCTGCACATCGGCAGTGTCCGCACCGCCCTGTTCTGCTGGCTGTACGCCCGCCGCCACGGGGGCCAGTTCATCCTGCGCATCGAGGACACCGACCGCGAGCGCTCCACCCAGGCCTCGGTGGATGCCATCCTCGATGGCATGGCGTGGCTCGGCCTGCGCCCGGACGAAGGCCCGTTCTACCAGACCCAGCGCTTCGACCGGTACCGCGAGGTCATTGAGCAGTGGCTGGCCGAGGGCAAGGCCTACCGCTGCTACTGCACCCGCGAGGAACTCGAGCAGATGCGTGCCGAGGCCATGGCCCGCGGCGGCAAGCCACGCTACGACGGGCGCTACCGCAACGGGGGTGAGCCGCGCCCGGGCGTCGAGCCGGTGATCCGCTTCAAGAACCCGCTCGACGGCCAGGTGGTGGTGGACGATGCCGTGCGCGGTACGGTGGTGTTCGACAACGCCGAGCTCGACGATCTGATCATCGCCCGCTCCGACGGCACGCCCACCTACAACTTCACGGTGGTGGTGGATGATGCCGACATGGGCATCACCCACGTCATTCGGGGCGACGACCATCTGAACAATACGCCTCGACAGATCAACATGTTGCAGGCACTTGATGCAGGTGTTCCGAGGTATGCGCACCTGCCGATGATCAACGGCTCGGATGGCACCAAGCTCTCCAAGCGCCATGGCGCCATCAACGTACTGGATTATCGGGAGATGGGGTTCCTGCCCGAGGCACTGCTGAACTATCTGGTGCGCCTGGGCTGGTCACATGGTGACCAGGAAATCTTCTCGCTGGAGGAGATGATCGCGCTGTTCGACCTCGACGAGGTCAACGCCGCCGCTTCGAGCTTCAATTTCGAGAAGCTCAAGTGGGTCAACCACCAGCACGTGATGGCTGCCGAACCGGCACGCCTCGCCCCGCTGCTCGCCGAGCAGCTCCGCCGCCAGGGGCTGGACCCCAACGACGGCCCGCCGCTGGAGTACACCGTCGGCGCGTTGAAGGAACGGGGTCAGACCCTGCAGGAAATCGCCGAGCGGGGGCATTGTTACTACGAGGAGTTCGAGGCCTACGACGAAAAGTCAGCCCACAAGCACCTGCGCACCGAGGCGGCCGAGGCCCTGCGCGCGCTGGGCGAGGCCCTTGCCGCCGTGCCCGACTGGACCGAGCAGGACACCGAAGCGGCCGTGGCCGGCGTGGCCGAGCGTCTGGGCCTGAAGATGGGCAAGGTCGCACAGCCGCTGCGTGTGGCGCTGGTCGGCCAGGCGGTCTCACCGGGCATCGGCACCACGCTGGTGCTGGTCGGCCGGGCCCGGGCGCTGACCCGCATCGAGCGGGCGCTCAATTACATTGCGGCGATGGGGTGAAGGGAGCAACGGCCACCGAGACAATGGCCATCAGTGCCGATGAGTCGACCACCATCAGCGTGTAAGCCCGGTTTCGTCGTGACCCAGGATCTCGTCTGGACTGCGATCATCGAGAACAGGGAGCGCCGCGCACGCGACGGCAATCTCATCAAGCTCTTCAGCAAGCTTGTCAGGCTCCGGGTTTCGAATATTCAATGCCAGCCCTCAGCTCAATCCGGCTGCCACAGCTCTGGCAAAGGCCTTGAAGTCATCAAGGCCATCCGCGCAGATCCGCTGGACGATCTCCCAGTCGATCGATCGGTAACTATGCACCGCGATGTTCCTGAAGCCGACCGCGGCTCGCATGCGCTCTGCCAGCGCCGGTTCGATGATGCCGGCCTCGGCGAGTGCACTGAAGGCCTCACCCATGCTGCGCGGTGCCGGCTGACCACGGTCCGCCAGCAGATGAACCGCCATATCGACGCACAGCTGCACCGCCCGCGTAAGGTTCAGGCTGAGGATATCCTGCCGATCGATATCGCCGCGCAGCACTTCCGCGCTCGGGGCACGATGGCTTTCGATACGCGCCATGGCACGACGCAGCGACTCCAGCTTGTCCCTCAGGACGACCTCAGCCATGCTTCGTTCCTGTGGCGCAGCAGGCGCTCATAAAGTGGAAGAAAATCCTCGGCATCGGTCACCATCTTCGACAGCAGATGATAATAAGCCGCGGCATCCCGATTGAGGGCGACCACGCCGTGCCCGAGCGCCTCGCGGGAAACCAGCACGTCGGCTGACCACAGGTCCACCAGATCGACCGGTCGACCCGTGGCCTGCGCGAGCACCCGGATCAGTGCCTCCCTGCGCGGCGCGTCCAGAGGCCCATCCGCCAAGACAGCAATGTCGAGATCACTCTCCGGTCCCGCCTGTCCCCGCGCGACAGAGCCGAACACCACGGCCAGGCGCAGGTCGGGCTGCGCTTCCAGCGCTGATAGCAGTTCCGGCGGCAAGGCGCTGAGTTTGCTTGGATTCATGACTGCAGAGTGTATCTGAAGTTCCGGGGCGCCGCCGCCAGACTCAGGGCGTGATCAGCGCCAGACGCGGAAAGTAGCCCGGATACCGCGAGCGATCCCGTGTCAGCAGCGGCACGCCCAGCACGCTGGCATGTGCCCCAATGAAGAAATCCGGCAGAACGCCGGAGCGGCGTCCACCCGCACGGCGATAGCGCAGGAATATCCGGCCCGCCAGAAACAGGGCCTCTCGCGGTATTTCGGCAACCTGCAGCCCGGTCTCGTCCAACACCACCTCAAGATCCTCGATCTGGTCGAACGCGGACGAGAGTTCCGCATAGATGACCGGGTTGATCTGGAGGCTGTAGCGGGTGGCAGCCAACTCGAGTTGATACTGCGACCAGTCCGCCCACTCTGGATCCTCCTGGAGGACGTCCAGCAGCACATTGGTATCCACCAGCAGGCAGTCAGTTCTCGCCACGCGTCAGCGCCATGATCTCGTCGGTGCGCATGCGTACCGACGCGCGGCCACGCACCCGGGCAAATCGACTGCCCGCCGAAGCGCGCTCGAGCGGCGGCCCGGCCGGCGAGACCCAGACGCGCCCATCCTCGGCCACCGTGAACTCCACCGCACTGCCGGCCTCGAGACCCAGCCAGTCCCGTACAGGCTTCGGAATGGTCACCTGCCCTTTGCTCGTCATTGTGGTCGTCATGCTGTGCTGCTCCACGCCGCGGGGTAATACTTTGGAATGCACAAAAGTAATACTCTGTCTGGGAAGGGGCAAGTCTGCACTCTACCCTCATGTCCTGGACGCCCGGAGCGCTGATTCCGCCCGGTCTGCCCGGTTTCGGGCCGGGCAACGCGGGCGCCGGCGCGCCGATACTGAGTGTCATGCGCCGACATCACTCCGTGCCCGCGAGGGACACTCACAGCGGCGAGGCCACCCCGTTCACGGTCGCCGCGGCGGTCGAAGCCTATCTGGACGACCTCGCGCTGCGGGGCCGGCCGACGCGCGAGACGGCCCGGGTGCTGCGCTGCCATGTGCTGCCGGTACTCGGTGCGCGGGGCGTGGACAGCCTGACGCTCGCCGAGCTTCGCGCCTGGCACCGGGACCTTGCGCGCGGGGCGCCCCTGCGGGGACACCGGCGCGGCGTCGTCCAGCGCTCGCGGGCGACGGCCAACCGCATCCTCACCTGTCTCAAGGCCGCCCTGAACCATGCCTGGCAGGACGGCGCGGTCACCAGCGACCAGGCCTGGCGGGCGCTGAAGCCCTTCCGCGAAGCTGAGCAGCCGCGCCGGGAGCTGCTGGACCCGGACGCCGCACGGCGGCTGATCGCGGTCTGCGAGCGCGACTTCGCAAGCCTGGTGCGCCTCGCGCTGGCCACCGGTTGCCGTTACGGGGAACTCACGCGCCTCGAGGTCAGGGACTGGGACGCCGATGCCGGCACGCTGTGGGTGGCCGCGGACAAATCAGGACGCGGGCGCCACGTCGCCGTCACCCCGGAAGGCCAGCGCTTGGTAAGGACGCTGACTGAGGGACGCTCCGCTCACGCGCGACTGCTGCTGCGGGCCGATGGCCACCCGTGGGGGCCTTCCCAGCAACATCGGCGGATGCGCCGGGCGTGCGAGGCGGCAGGCATCTCCCCGCCGGTGGGCTTCCACGCGCTGCGGCGCAGCTTCGGCTCCTGGCTGGCGCGGGCCGGCGTGCCGCTGCAGGTGATCGCCGCGGCCCTCGGCCATGCTGATACCCGGATCACCGAGCGCCACTACGCGCATCTGCAGGGGGGCGAGGTGGCGCGGCAGCTGGGTCGGCACATCCCGGACTTGCGGCTACCACCCGGTCAGTAGATGCTGCCGCAGCGTCCTGACCACGGAGCGGCGTATTCAATCCTCCAGGTCACGCCAGAGTGCCTCGTGGCTCACCGTCCCCTCCTCGCCTGTCCGAATCCGTTCAAGGACATGTTCCGCCAGGTAGGCGTCTTCCAGGTCGGACAGATGGTCCTCGATCAGGCGACGCAGATAGAACGCCTTGGATCTCCCAGTGACTGCGGCAAGCCGATCCAGCCGCTGTTCAGTCTCCGGGTCCAATCTGACTGTGGTAGGCACGCGTACTCTCCGGCGTGGTTGATGTAGCTATTGTGTCGGAGAGCCGCGGTCAACGCGCCAGGCTATTCCGCCCACGCCGCATTCGCCTGCTCGATCAGCGGGTAGATCTCCGCCGCGCGCGGCCCGCTGCGCTCGATCAGCGCCGGATGGGTGGCCAGCCCCAGCGCCCGCCACTCGGCCAGCACCTCTTCCGTCGGCTGCGTGACGGTCAGCCGAGGGTCGGCCAGCGCTTCCTCCTCCAGGCGCAGCAGATGCTCGCGGATGGCCTCTCGGCCCTCGGCCTGGGTGCCCAGCGACCGACGGATGGCCTCGCGGGTTTCGTCCGAGAGCCCCAACCACCAGCTGCGGTTGGCCACGGTGATGCCGGTGTCATAGACATGGCCGGTGAGGTGGAGATGCGGCGCCTCCCGACCAAGCCCAGTCATCACATACATGCCGATGCCGCTCTGGCCACTGACCACCATGCCGGTCTGCAGCGCCGTGTGGAGCTCGGCAAAGGTGACGTTGATGCTCCGCGCACCCAGCGCCTCGGCGAACAGGCGCGGCGCCTCGGCGTTCGAGGCCCGCATGGCCTGGCCACGCAGACTCGCAGGCCCGACAATCGGGCGGGTGGCATAGACATGGTTCCAGCCCACCTCCGACCAGGCCAGAAGCTCGATGCCCCGATCGGCCAGCAGCTCCGCGTAGACCTCGGTGAGGTAGCCGTCGATCACGAAGTCGGCATGCGCCTGGCTCTCGAAGAGATAGGGGGCGAGCAGCAGCGAGAGCTCCGGCACCACGGTGGCGAGCCCATGCAGCGAGAACCCGCCCATCTGGATCCGGTTACGACGCAGCCCCGAGAGCACCGTCTCCTCACTGCCGAGTTGACCGGTCAGAAAGAACTCTGGCGCAAGATCATGATTTTCCTGAGACAGCCTCTCCTCGAAACGACGCCAAGTGTCGTACCAGGGGGTGTCGGGCACGGTGAGCGCGGCGACCCGCAGGGGGGTGGTGCCGCTCGCCGCGGGCCGCTCGGTCTCGGCGGGGCCGCAGCCGGCGAGCAGCGCCAGGGTGGCGAAGCAGACGGCGAGCCGGCGCATCAGGGCACCCTTACCAGGATGCTGAGAAATTGACAGCCGGGATTCCCCTTACTCGCCATCACGCGCCTGCCGAACAAGGGCTGCCGAGGACTCGGTCATGGCGAACGGCTGGGCCTCCTGCAATCGCGCGCGAGACTTCTCCCTGGAGGGCTGGGTCAAGCGGACGTCGATGCGTTGGAAAAGCGGCTTGGCAAGCCTATCACCTCGCTCCGCCGCGAGCGTCAGCCAGCGGCGGATCTCGCTGATGCAGGCCATAGCGCGTTTCGTGTTCATGGTCTTCGCACGATATCAGTCGGGGCGAGTGAAAGTCAGGGCAACATCCGGTCGTGGAGGACGCGGTCACCTGGGCCCGGCGCTGATGGCGCCCCGGGTCGTCCTGGAGCCCTTCAGGTTGCGGAAGTCCCAAAATGGGACTATGATGCAGACGTGCGCATCATCGCTCTCTCAACGCTGAGAAAGTTCTGGAAAAGCTCCCCTTCCTATGCGGATTCCATCGAGCCAGGAATGGCCTGGTATCGAGAGACCCTGAAGGCGGATTGGTCCACTCCGAATGATGTAAAGGCTCAGTTTTCCAGTGCCAGTATTCTGCGAGATGGCCGCGTCGTTTTTAACATCGCCGGGAACAAGTATCGCCTGGTGGTATGGATCAACTACGCCTACCGTGTCGTGTACATCCGATTCATCGGGACACACCAGCAGTATGACGAAATTGATGCTCAGACAATTTGAGGTGATCTATGGAAATTCGGCCCATCAAAACCGAAGCTGACTACGAGGCAACCCTCAAGGAAATTGAAGGCCTTATGTCTGCTGCGGCTGACTCGCCCGAAGGGGATCGGCTGGATGTGCTCGTAACGCTGGTGGAGGCCTACGAACGGGATCACTATCCAATGGGTTTCCCAGATCCGGTGGAGGCCATCAAGTTCCGAATGGAGCAGCAGGGTCTTACAGTTGAAGACCTTGTTCCGGTCATTGGCCGCAAGAATCGGGTCTATGAAATCTTGGCCCGGAAGCGGCCTCTGACACTCCGAATGATCGAAGGGCTGCACGAGACATTCGCGATCCCAGCAGAGAGCCTGTTGAAGCACCGTTCTCACCGTGGCAGTCATGTTGCGTAGTTCCGAAGAGTTGGCAGCTAACAGAACGGCAGGTGACATTTGACCCGAAATTCGCGCTGAGCGGGCAGCTGTCGCGACCGATCATGGCCCCGGAGGCGTTCAAGCAGTGGCTGCGGGCCTGGCGCCAGCCGTGAGGCTCGAGCCATAGCACGCCAGGTCATGCGACCCCCCCCCGAAATCGCAGACCACCGGTGGGTCGTGTATCCTGATATGTCTTATCGGTCTGTCGGTGGTACTGAGTTGCTGGATCACGCCCGGTCTCGGAGACGCGACGGACCGGCTGATGCAAACAACACGGGAGCCATCATGGATTACGATCCCGACAAAGGATATGTCGCCCTCCTCGGCTGGAGCCTGAACGCCGTCGAGGCCGCCGCGAAATTCGATCGACGCTACGTTGTGGTCGCCCCTGACTGGGCAGAACAGTACTGCACCGAGCACGAGATCCCCTACCTCGCCTGGAATTTCGAGCGCATCAACGACCGCTCGATGGAAATCGCCGAAAAACTGCAGGCGATGGGCGTGGATGTGGCCATTCCGCTGTTCGAAGAGACGGTCGAATGGGCGGGTGCGATCAACTCCGTACTGCTGCACAACCCGCGCCTGCTGGGTCAGGCCATGCTGATGCGCGACAAGTCGCTGATGAAACGTCGGGCGCAGCTTGGCGGCATCCGCGTGGGCATCTTCGAGGAAGCCCACGATCGCGAAGACGTGATCCGCTTCCTGCGGCGGGTCAACCAGACCCTGCTCAAGCTCGACGGCGACCCAAACGATCCGATCCACTTCAAGGCCTTCGACAAGGCCGGCTGCCTGGGCCATCGCGTCATCCGGACCCCCGATGACGTCGACGGGATCCCGGAGGAGGAATTCCCCGCGCTGATGGAGTCACACCTGGACGGCTGGGAGTTCGCCGTCGAGGCCTGGATCCACAACGGCAAGATCCGCTTTCTGAACATCTCGGAGTATGTCTCCCTGGGCTACTCGGTGTACGTGCCGGCCTCCCCGGAGCTCGAGGCCTACCGCGAGAAGATCACCCGCGAGGTCGAGAAACTGATCAGGACCTTCGACATCGAGTTCGGCTTCATTCACCCGGAATACTTCGTCACCAGCGACGGGGAGATGTACTTCGGCGAGGTCGCCTACCGCCCCCCCGGCTTCAAGGTCTTCGAACTGCTGGAACGGGTGTATGGCTTCAACGCCTACCAGGGCCTGATCCTCGCCTTCGACCCCAAAACCACCGCCGAGGAGATCGAAGCCTTCTTCCCGCGCGAAGTGGTCGATGCCAAAGCCCATGCCGGCTGTTTTGGGGTCTATCCGCGGCGACGCGTGGTCAGCCAGCTGGAGATTCCGGAGGAGACCGAGAACCACCCGTATTTCGAGTCGCATGAGCTGACCGCGCCACTGGAAGAGACGGTCACCAAGCGCACCGCCTTCGGCACGCACTGGGGGCTGGTGTACTTTATCGGCGACGACCCCAAGGCGCTCCACCAGTTGCTCAAGCGCCAGGAGGAGCTCGATTACTACGTCTGAGGTCTCCGGCAGCCCCGCGATCGCACGCCTCGACGACGCCCTCGCGGTGCTGGCCGATTCACTGGCATTCGCCAAGCCCGCGCGACTGCAGCGGGTGTTCGATGCCGCCCGCCGCCTCCTGCTGAGCGATGGCGGCTGTCAGGCGATCGAGGCGCGAGCCGAGGCGCTGGAGCAGGCCGGGGTATTCGCCGGCTCCGACTGGGCCAGCCCGCAGAGCCTGATCCCGTCACTGACGCAGCATGCGCTGACCAGCGCCGATGCGAATGTGCTGGTCATCGAAGCACTCAGCGAGCTGCGGCTGCTCGCCGTCGCCCGCGGACGCTATCTGCATCCGCAGGTCTCGGCTGAGCAGGCGCAGCACTACCTCGCCCAGGTGCTGGCGACCAATCTCACCCTGCTGTTCACGCCGCCCGGCGAGGCACAGCGCGTCAGCCAGGGGCGTCTGGCAGGGATTGCCCATGCCGTGCTCACCCACCTGGCCGAAGGCATCGGTTACCAGCAGATCATCGATCGGCTGATCGAGGAGATCTGGCGGATGCTCCAGCAGCGCCCCATTCAGACCGGGCCCGTGCGTCAGATGATCACCCAGATCGCCGTCTGCCAGGCCAACCCGGCCATCGACCTGAGCGGCAGCGGCCAGGGCGCCGACCGCCTGATCAGCAGCCTGTTCGGCCCCACGCTGGCCAGCCGTGAAGACCCGGGACTGGCGGTCTACCAGGAACGCCTGCAGAGCATGGACGCCGGCACCCTGCAGCGCGAGGCCAGCGGCTGTGCGCGGGCGATGCACGACACCGGGCTGGTCTCGGCCTACCACACGGTGCTGATCCAGCATGTGCTGGGGCAGAGCGATCACCTGCTGGCCGAGGCGCTGGGGCTGTCATCCACCGGGCGCGACTGCCTGCTGTGCTATCGCGACCTGGTGCACGCGCTGATCAGGACGAGCGTGACACCGGACACCCCGCAAGCCTGCTACGGGCTGGCCCTGATGCTCGAGCGCGGCATTCTGTATCAGCAGCCGCTGGCCCCGGCACTCTGGCGCCAACTGAACCTCCAGCTGTGCCCGGAGGCAAGGCGCCGGCTCAGCCTGAGCTTTGGTGAGCAGGTGGACCCGTCCGTTCGCCTGCTGGAGGGGGTGCTGTGCATCCTGGGGCAGCCGCTGGGTGTGGGCCAGGGCAACAACCCGACCTGCCAGTCCGCCCGGGCGCTGTCGATGTGGGCGTACAACGATCCCGACTACCTGCTGCAGATGGTGGCCTGGGCCGCGCGCGACGACGAGATCATCATGCACTTCGAGGGCCAGCCGGTCTCCTCCCGAGAGAGTGGCGCAGGCCTGGCCGCCACCGCGCCGCGGGATCTCGACCCGGTCTCCACCCTGGTCGTCCCGCATCTGGACCGGATCTATGCCGAGATGGGGCGACTGTGTGCCGGCCGGGAGGGTGATCCGCATCGCTGGGTCAACCCGGAGTTCCACGGCTGGTGGACCGGCCGCGGCTTTCGCATCAACGTCGATGTCGACACCGGGCAGATCGTCGATCTGGGTGAGTTTCTGCGCCATTTCTATTCCAGTTACCACCCGTTCTACAACGGCAACCAGCCGCTGATCCACCCCCAGCCCGCGGGCATCGCCATCACCGACAGCGCCGCGCGGTTCATCGGCTGGCACGCCATCACCATCCTGCGCGTGGCGCTGGATCCGCAGCAGGTGATGCGGGTGTTCTTCTACAACCCGAACAACGACAGCGGCCAGGACTGGGGTAATGACGTGGTGGTCAGCACCGCGGGCCATGGTGAGCGCCACGGCGAGTCCTCCCTGCCCTTCGAGCAGTTCGCCTCGAGACTCTACATCTTCCACTACGACCCGCTGGAGCACGGCGAACTGGCGCGCGTCAGCCATGATGAGCTGCAACGCGTCGCCGACCACATGAACTCGAGCTGGGCACAGACGCGCTGGCGCGAAGGGGCGGTGCCTGATCTGCAGGCCAGCGCGAACTGAGGGCTCACTGGGCGCGATCGCGGCGGTGCGCGAGCGCCTCGAGCTTGGGCCGGGAACTCGTATCGATCTTTGCTTCTGTCAGCCCATGCAGCTTCGCCAGTTTCGGCCGCAGCAGCGCGGCACGATACTCGTCCAGCAGTGCCGGCGACATCAGAAAAATCAGTGTACCGGCCAGCATCGCATCCAACGCCTGCGCCACCGGGCTTTGCCTCGAGTCCGTGAGCATCCCGGCCACGACGACGTTGGTGTCGACGATGAAGACAGGAGGACTCATCGTTGACGCGCTGCGCGGGTCTCCTCGACAGCCAGGTCCATAGCCCTGTCCGGGTCAAGCTCGGAGCGCCGGCGTGCCTGTTCGACCAGGGCTCGTGCACTGGCCTGGCCCTGGATGCCCCTCAGCCTCAGGCTCTCCTCGATGATCGAGGCAATCGAGCGCCCCTGTCGCGCCGCTGTTTCTTTCAACGCACGGTGCAGATCGTCATCGAGTGTGACGGACATCCCCTGAGCAGTAGCGACCGGGCGGCCATGGACGCCATGGCGCGGTACCGGACGCGCGCGCCGAAAGGGGTCTTCATCTACCATTCCGCGGAAGAGATGGAGCGGGATCGATTGCGCTGGCGCGTCGACGCCATCGAGGAGCGGCACCGGCAGTGGAATATACCCGTCCGGCCACCTGGGAAGATGTAAAGACGCTCGCGCGCTACCTCCAGGAGGCCGGCGTGCAGTACGCCCTTGTCGGCGGTTACGCCATCGCCACGCATGGCTTCAACCGGTTCTCCGAAGACATCGATATCCTGGTCCGTCCGGACCTGGACAATGCGCAACGGTGGATTGCCGCCCTCTCCCGCCTCCCCGACGGCGCCGCCCGTGAACTGGCCGCTGAACCGGACGTCTTCGCCGACGACCGACGCTACGCCATTCGCATCAATGACGAGTTCACCGTCGACGTGATGCCATCGATCGCAGGCTAAGGTGCTCGCGGGACGCTTCTTAAAGCCTATTCAGTCTATAATAGCTAATCTAGACCGCCTCCGGAGCCTTCTTGATGAAAACCATGACCGCCGTTGAAGCGAAGAATGCCTTCGGACAATTCCTCGAGGCCGCGCTCCGGGAACCCGTGGCCGTTACAAAAAACCGCCGGGAAGTCGCTGCCATGTTCTCGATGGAGGATATCCGGGCGCTGGCTGACAGCTTCCTTGCCGCGCCGCTGAAGGCAGATATTGAGGCCGGGAAGATCGCCCTGCTCGACGCGCTGATGGTCCAGGTTGATCTGAACCGACGCCTGGAGGCAGCGCGCCAGGAGATCGGGGCAGGCGACGGGATCGTGGCCGATGCGACCTATTTCGCGAGTCTGCGGGACCGCGCCCTACGCCGCGTCCCCTGAACGCAGGCCCGATGCAGCCCGTCACGGTTATCTTCGCCCCCGGGGTCGACGCCGCGCTGGTCGAGATCATTGATCATGTCGATGTGGACAGCATCCCGACTGTGCTTGATTTTCTGGAGAATATTCAGATGCGGCTGGTCGAGACCCTCAGCTCGTTCCCGGAGGCGGGCGCGGTATTCCAGCGGGAAATCAGGATGTTCCCGGTCGACGGGTATGTTTTCCTCTATGAACACCATGCGGCAATGCAGGAAGTCCATGTCCTCGATCTGATCGCCCCGGGGCAGAACTGGCGATGACCTCGAGGCCGGCCCGATGGCCCAGCTGCTGGGTGCCTCGCGCAGTCGCGGTCAGACCTCGTTCACGGTTGTTCGCCAAGTGGCTGCAAGTTGGCAGCGATCCAGTCGGTCAACTCATCCTCGGACAATTCTCCTGCCGCCAACGCCTGTAGAGTCACGACGGCGTCCGGCTCTGATGCAGCAAGCTCGCTGCCATTCAGCTGCAGAAACACGTCGATGATCGCTAACGCGACACGCTTGTTGCCATCGGCGAAGCAGTGCCCCCTGGCGAGTGCGAACCCGTAGGCAGCGGCCAGTCGCGGCAATGATGGCTTGGGCTTGGCGTAGTGATGGAGTTGCCGGGGTCGAGCCAACGCTGCGCCGAGACTGTCGGGACGCGGAGGTCCGATGAGTCCCCCATGCTCTTGAACCAGGGCCCGATGAATCGCGACGACCGCGTCGAACGGCACCCAGATGGGTATCACAGCTCGCCCGACGATTACTTGGCCAACTCTTTGAGCGCATTGCGATATTTGCGACGCGTCCGCTCAAACGCCTGCAAAGCGTCCTCGAAATGCGGATCAAATGGCGTAATGCGCACACCGCCACGTTCATCGACGATCGCGTGCAGCGTGTCGCCCTCTTGGACATGCATCAGTTCCGACAACTCCTTCGGGACGATCAACCCGAGCGAATTGCCGATCTTCCGGACTTTGAGTTGGGACACCATACGGGAAGCTTCCACCAGCTATTACAAGCTGATAGTTTAACTGCGGTTGCAACGCCTGACAAGGCGTAGAGCCGGCGTCGAACCCTTCATGGAATCCTGCCAAGTAATCGTTTCCTGATCTGATCTATGGTGAGCATCGGGTGCTCACCCTCTCTCTGGTCCGGCATTGACGAGCATGGCATGCACTGATGTAATAACTGTTAATAACAGATAGGAGCTAAGCCATGCCAACCAGCGTTGCCTTGGGCAGCCACTTCGAGACCTTCATCCGCAAGCAACTGCAAAGCGGTCGTTTCAACAATGCCAGCGAAGTCGTCCGCGCCGGACTGCGTCTGCTGGAGGAGCACGAACAACGTCATCAGGCGGAGCTGCAAGCCCTGCGTGCCGACATCGCGGCCGGCAAGGCCAGTGGCGCGCCCAAGTCTGCCGATGAAGTGTTCGCACGGCTGGAGGCCAAGTACAGCGGCCAGGCGGACGACGCGTCGCGTTGATACGCCTGGCCCTCGCCCTGACCGGCCCCAACGCATCGCCGCCAACCCGCTCGGCTACCGGCTGCGGCCTGAACTCGGCGACGACATCCGTTCCTGTGCCCACGGTAAGTACGTGATCTTTTTTATGGCCACGCCAGAGGAAGTCACCATCCTCCGTGTCCTGCATGGCGCGCGGGACATCCCAGCGATCCTGGCCCCTGACGAAGGCGGGCAATAGGCCTCACCCCCGTCCGGCAAGCAAATGGGGCGCTTTCTTGCTTGCGAGCGATCAACTCGAATGGCACGGAATCATGGCCAGGAGCCTGGACTCCATCGCTTCCAGGTGATCGGCTTCAGTGGCCAACCCCGGCACATCGGACTCCGCCACGTACCAGACGCGGGCCTCAGCATCCCAGTGACAAGTAACGGTGTTTCGAGTGCCTTGTGGTCAAACTGGATGCGACCCTTGGCGGCGCGGATGTTCTGACAAACTGCAAGTGCGATGGGTCGTAGGGAAGATGCACTTCGTGCCCGACCCCAGGTAAGGAGGGAGACCGGATACCCGAGGCACAACCAGACGGGAATAACTTGAGAAAAAATCTCTAAGTTATTGGTAATAAAGGAAAATGGCGTCCCCACGGGGATTCGAACCCCGGTTACCGCCGTGAAAGGGCGGTGTCCTAGGCCTCTAGACGATGGGGACCCCGTAGAACTGGTGCTGCCCGCCGGAGGCTCGGCGAAGGCGGCGGGATCTTTGGTGGAGCCAGGCGGGATCGAACCGCCGACCTCCTGCATGCCATGCAGGCGCTCTCCCAGCTGAGCTATGGCCCCGAAA
>PWZL01000030.1 GCA_003567475.1 Gammaproteobacteria bacterium
CTGCTGGCCATCGCGCCGGCCTACGCCAGGCTGCTGCCGCAGCTGCTGTCACTGGAGTGCTGGGGCGGGGCGACGTTCGACGTGGCCATGCGCTTCCTGAAAGAAGACCCCTGGGAGCGGCTGCGCGCGCTGAAGGCCCGTGTGCCGAACATCCTGCTGCAGATGCTGCTGCGCTCGTCCAACGCCGTGGGCTACACCAACTATCCCGACAACGTGGTGCAGTTCTTCGTGCGCCAGGCGGCGGCCAACGGGGTGGATCTCTTTCGTGTGTTCGACTCGCTGAACTGGGTCGAGAACATGCGTGTGGCCATGGACGCGGTGCTCGAAACCGGCAAGCTCTGCGAAGGGACCATCTGCTACACGGGCGACCTCACGGCGAAAGACCCCGGCAAGTACGCTCTCGACTACTACGTGAAGATGGCCCGCGAACTCGAGGCGGCCGGTGCCCATATCCTCGGGATCAAGGACATGGCCGGGGTCGCCAAGCCCGCGGCGGCGAAGCTGCTGGTCGCTACGTTGAAACAGGAAGTGGGTATTCCCATCCACTTCCATACCCACGACACCAGCGGAATTGCCGCAGCCAGCGTGCTGGCGGCTGTCGAGGCCGGGGCCGACGCCGTGGACGGTGCGATGGATGCGATGAGCGGGCTCACCTCCCAGCCGAATCTCGGCGCCATCGTCGAGGCACTGAGAAACAGCCCGCGGGACCCCGGCCTGCCGCGCCAGGCGATGCGTGACATCAGCCGCTACTGGGAGGTCGTGCGCGAGTACTACGCCGCCTTCGAGAGCGACATCCGCTCGGGCACGGCGGATGTCTACCGCCACGCCATGCCGGGCGGCCAGTACACCAACCTGCGCGAGCAGGCCCGCTCGCTGGGGCTGGAGCACCACTGGCCGGAAGTGGCCGAGCGCTACGCCCAGGTCAACGAGCTGTTCGGCGACATCGTCAAGGTCACCCCGACCTCCAAGGTGGTGGGTGACATGGCGCTGTACATGGTCACCAGCGGGCTCACGCCCGAGCAGGTGCTCGATCCGGATGAAGACGTCGGCTTTCCTGAATCGGTGGTGCAGCTGTTTCATGGTGACCTGGGCCAGCCGCCCGGCGGCTGGCCGGCGGCGCTGCAGGCCAAGGTGCTTGCCGGCGAGACGCCGCTGACCGAGCGCCCGGGGGCGTCCCTGCCACCGGCCGATCTCGCGGCCACCCGCGAGGAGGTGCAGAAGAAGATCGGCCGCAAGGTGGACGACTGCGATCTCGCCTCGTATCTGATGTATCCCAAGGTGTTCATCGAGTTTGCCGCCAACCGCCGCCACTACGGCGACCTCTCCATCCTGCCCACACCCGTGTTTTTCTATGGTCTCAAGGGTGAGGAGGAGATCGCGGTCGATATCGAACCGGGCAAGACCCTGATCATCCGGCTGCTGGCGGTCGGCGATCCGGACGCCGAGGGCAAGCGCAAGCTGTTCTTCGAGCTCAACGGCCAGCCGCGCACGGTGATCATCACCGATGCCAGCGTCACCGCCACGGCCGTGGCCAATCGAACGGCCGAGGAGGGCAACCCCGCGCACGTGGCCGCCCCCATGCCGGGGCTGGTGGTGTCCGTGTCGGTGAAGGCCGGGCAGGCCGTCGAGCGCGGCGATGCACTGGTCTCGATTGAGGCGATGAAGATGGAGACCGTGCTCCGCGCCGAGCGCGAAGGCACGGTGCGGGAGGTGGTGGCCCCGGTGGGCACCCAGGTCGAGGCGCACGATCTGCTGGTCGAATTCGAGCCCTGAACGCCTGGGACCAGTTGTCCGGACAGTGTCGTGGTCAGGACGCCACACCGGTCTGACTGTTGCATATGACACACCATTAAATTTGACCAAAAGGTTCCCAAGCCTCGGCTTTTGGGTTAACTTCCGCCCCACACCGAGGAAGAACCGTGCCCGATTCCCCTGCTGATGCAGGCGTGTCGGGTCGGTAATCAGTCGGTCTGAGACGTCAGGGGCCCCTGGTGGTAATTTGGCAACACCAGAAGTCGTGGCAATAGACCGCGACCAGCCACCAGGCCCAGGGTGCCGGGCGTCGACACAGTCTTTTCCAAGCTTTGGAGGAATGTCAGGAATGGCAAACAGAAACCTAGCGAATGCCGTGCGCATCGCCCTGCTGTCGGCTGGCGCCGCCGGTACCGGCCTCGTCGGTGTCAGCGCCAGCGCCCAGGATGGCGGCGCCGCCCTTGAGGAAATCGTGGTCACCGGTACCCGCGTCCGCTCGCCGGGCCTGGTGTCGAGCAGCCCGATTTCCAGCGTCGACGATTTCGAGATCGGGCTGCGTCAGCCGGTCACCGTCGAAGAATTCGTCCGGACCCTGTCGGCCGCCGTGCCGGCAGCCGGTCCCGGCACGAACAACGGCTCGCCCGGTGCGGCCACCGTCGACCTGCGTGGCCTCGGCTCCAACCGTAACCTGGTGCTGGTCAACGGCCGCCGGGTCACGCCGTTCAACCTCGGCGGCTCCGTGAACACCGACAACATCCCCGTGGCCATGATCGAGCGCGTCGACCTGGTCACCGGTGGTGCCTCGGCCGTGTACGGTGCCGACGCCATCACTGGCGTGCTGAACTTCATCCTGCGCAGCAACTTCGAGGGTGTCGATTTCTCGACCTCCTACGGCGTGGCCGACGAGGGCGATGGCGACCGGTTCCGTGCCGACCTGACCTTCGGCGCCAACACCTCCGACGGCCGCGGCAACGTGACCATGAGCGTGGGTTACACCAAGACCGATCCGGTGCTCCAGGGCGACCGCGATGTCGGTCTGGAGACCTTCAACTCGGCCACGGGCCAGCCGTTCGGCTCCATTGCCGCCGTACCGGTGGTGACCAGCTCGCCCGGCATCCTCGGGGGCGCACTGCAGCTGAATCCGGCGACCGGGGCCTACGAGCCCATCTTCAACATCTACAACTTCAACCCGCCGAACCTGTTCCAGACGCCGCTGGAGCGTACGCAGTTCACGGCGCTGGCGAACTACGAGATCGCGCCGTTCGCCGAGGTGTATGCAGAAATGTTCTACACCAACAGCGAGGTGGTGACGAACCTGGCGCCCAGCGCGACCTTCGGTGCCGCCCGCCCGATCAACATCGGTAATCCGTTCATTCCCGATGCCGCGCGCAACCAGCTCTGCGACGGCCTGGGCGTGGATCCCGAGGCCTGCGTGCCCGGTACGATCGCCAACCCGGGTGAGCAGTTCATCATCCCGGTCGCGCGCCGCTTTACCGAGTTCGGGCCGCGTATCAACGTTTTCGATAACGAGTTCTACCAGTACAACCTGGGTGTCCGCGGCGACATCAACCCGTCCTG
This sequence comes from Gammaproteobacteria bacterium, assembly GCA_003567475.1. Lineage (GTDB taxonomy): Bacteria > Pseudomonadota > Gammaproteobacteria > Steroidobacterales > PWYM01 > PWYM01. Next base: position 3,331 of record PWZL01000030.1, read on the forward strand.
GAGCTATGACGTCAGCTGGTCGTATGGCGAATCGCAGCAGACCCTGCAGCGTATCCAGTGGGGCTCCAACGCCAAGCTGAGCCAGGCGCTGCTGGCCGCGACGGATCCGGCCACCGGCGAGATCGTCTGTCTCGATCCCAGCGGCGGCTGCGTGCCGATCAACGTCTGGGCGGCCGAGGGCGGCATCACCCAGGAGATGCTGGATTTCATCGACCTGAACGCCATCCTCGGTGAGAAGGTGCAGCAGGAGGTCGGCAACATCGGTTTCGCCGGCGAGCTTGGCGGCCTGCGCAGCCCGATGGCCAGCGACTCGCCGATCGGCGTGGCCTTCGGTTTCGAACACCGTCGCACCAGCGCGTTCACCAACTCCGACGCGGCCTCCCAGATCCAGGGTGAAGTACTCGGCACCGGTGCACCTCGTCCGGACCGTGGTGGTTCCTTCAAGCTGAACGAGCTCTACGCAGAGGCCATCGTGCCGCTTATCACCGGCATGCCGGGCGTCAACTCGCTGTCGCTCGACCTCGGTATCCGTCACACCGAGTTCAGCACGGACTCGAGCGACAACTACCGCTCGTGGAAGGCGGGTCTGTCCTGGGAGCCGACCAACGACCTGCTCGTGCGCATGATGTTCCAGCGCGCCACGCGTGCGCCGAACGTCAACGAGCTGTTCGCCCCGCTGGTCACCGGCCTGTCCAACCTCGACAACGACCCCTGCGCCGGTCCGGGTCTGGATCCGGCCAATGCCGGTACTCCGGGCACGCTCGAGAACCTCTGCGTGCAGACGGGTGTCGATCCGGCAACCGTCGGTCTGGTGCCGCAGCCGACGGCCGGTCAGATCAACCTGACCTCCGGTGGCAACCCGGCGCTTGGGCCCGAGGTGGGCAGCACCTTCACCTTCGGCGGCGTGTGGCAGTCGGATATCGGCCTGACGCTGACGGCCGATTACTGGCGGGTCAAGGTGACCGACGCGGTCTCCTCGCCGAGCAGCTCGGACATCGTCGAGGACTGCTTCGATCCGGCGCGTAACCCGGGCTTCGGTTTTGTCGGTGCCTGCGCCAACGTCGACCGCAGCCCGACCGACGGCGGTCTCAGCAGCGGTGGTCTGGGCATCATCACGGCGCTGTCGAACCTCGGGTACTTCAAGACCGATGGTATCGATCTGAACGCCCTCTACGGCTTCGACTTCGCCAACCCGTCGCTGGGCCGGATGGACTTCAACCTGAACCTCACCCATGTGCTCAACTACGAGCAGCAGCCCACGCCGGCCTCCACCCTGCGTGACTGCCTGGGCAAGTTCAGCACGTCCTGCTCGAGCCTGATTCCGAAGTGGAAGGGTAACCTGCGCACCACCTGGTCGCTGGCCGACTACGCCGTGTCGCTGAACTGGCGCTACATGAGCAGCATGGAGTCCGAGACTCAGATCTTCCCGGCGTTCCAGAAGATCAGCTCGTTCAACTGGTTCGATCTGACGGGTAGCTGGGAGGCGACGGACAACGTGGTCCTGAGCCTGACCATCAACAACCTGCTGGACAAGTCTCCGCCGTTCGTGGGCAACACCGTCAGCACCAGTTCGACGAACAGCGGCAACACCTTCCCGCAGTGGTATGACGCGATCGGCCGGTTCTACACCGTGGGTGTCCGCTTCAACTTCTAAACCGACAACAACACGCCGGCCCCCGGCCTGCTTCGGCAGGCCGGGTCAACGTCCGGCCTCGGCCCGCTACGCGAGTGGCGGGCTTTTTTTTGCCTGGAATCTGCGTGCGACGCTTGCGTGCCCGGCGGCGCTTGGCGATGATTGGCCCATGAGCATCAGAGATGGCATCTTCTCCGGCCTCCTGGCGACGGCCCTGGCCCTTTCCGCGCTGTCCCCCGCCGTGCAGGCCGCGCTGGCCCCCGACAGCTTTGCCGAGGTCCACGGCCACGAGCGCAGCATCGAGCGCATGCAGGCGCTCGATACGCTGGTCGGGCGCTGGGCGCTCACCAGCACCGAGGTCATGCCTGATGGCGGTGCCCTGCAGGCACGCGGGGTGCGCACCTGCCGCTGGGCCCTGAACCACACCGCCATCCGCTGTGATGACCGTTTCGACCTGTTCGGCAGCGTCAACGGTGCGCTGCAGCCGGTCAGTGTGGTCGACTCGCTGTTCTACCTCAGCTTCAACGCCGCGACCGGCCTGTACGAATACACCTACTACTCGCCCACGCTGCCCGAGCTTCGCACCGTGCCGGCGAGTTTCGATACCGCGGGCCGGGTACTCACCGGCTCCGCCTGGGTCACCGACCCCCAGGGTGAGCCGCGCCTGGCGGTGAACGAAAGCCGCCTGCTGGGCCTGGACCGCATCGAGGAGACGCTGACGCTGTCGTTGCCGGGCAGCGACGAGCGCCTGGAGCTGCTGGAAATCAGCCTGGTCCGTCGCGAGGGTCGCGTCCCGCCGGTGCTGCACTTCTAGCGTTGATGCTGCCCGCGGGAACGCCTGGGCGGCCCCGCCGGTCGAACCGCTCATGATCTGGATCGTGCTGCTCCTCGGGCTGCTGGCCCTGCTGTTCCTGCCAGCCCTGTGGGTCCGTCGGGTGATGGCGCGGTATGCTGAACCGGCGGACCGTTATCCTGTCAGCGGCGCGCAGCTGGCGCGGCGACTGCTCGACTCGCTGGGGCTGGGCACGGTGCGGGTGGAGCGTACCGAGGCCGGGGATCACTATGATCCTGAGGAGAAGGTGGTGCGCCTGAGCGAGGCCAATTACGCCAGCCGCAGCCTGACGGCCATCACCGTCGCCGCCCATGAGGTCGGCCATGCCCTGCAGGACCACAAGGGCTTTGTGCCACTGCGCCTGCGCGGTACGCTGGTCAGGCTGGCCATGGGCGCGCAGCGGGCGGCCCCGGTGCTGCTGATGGCCGCCCCCGTGCTGGTACTGGCGACCCGCTCGCCGGTGCTCGGTCTCCTGGCTGCCGTGGGCGCCTTCGGTGCGATGCTCTTGATGACGGCCGTGCACCTGGTGACCTTGCCGGCGGAGATCGATGCCAGTTTCGGGCGGGCCATGCCCATGCTGCGCCAGGAAAATGTGCTGATTCCAGGCGATGAACCGCACGCCCGGCGGCTGCTGACCGCCGCGGCGCTGACTTACGTCTCGGCCGCCATGATGAGTCTGCTGAGCCTTGCGCGCTGGCTACCGCTGCTGCGGCGCTGACAGCTCGACCGGCCAGTCCGCGTCGAACCAGGCGTGGCGCACCCGGTCGCCCGGGCGAATCCCCAGCGCCTCCGCCACGCCGCCATTGAGCTCCAGCACCCAGCGCGAGGGCGTGGGGCTGGTGATGGCTGCCAGCGATCCGGGCACCGTCTCCGCCGCCACATGCACCAACGTGCCCGCGTTTTCGAGAAACAGCATGTCCAGTGGGATCAGGGTGTTGCGCATCCACATCGACGGCTGCTGGCCGCGCGGGCCCCAGAAGATCATGCCGGTGTGCCGCGGCATCGACTCGATGAACATCAGCCCGCGCATGCGCTGGCGTTCATTGCGCGCCATGTAGGCTTCGAAGTGGTAGCACATGCCGGCCGCCGCCGCCTCCACCAGCAGCGAGGACCGCTCGAAACGGCTCTCCAGTGCCGGGACCGGTCCACTGAGCGGCGCCGCGGAGCGTATCGCCTGCGGGGCGCGCGCGGTGGCGCGGTCCGCGACGGCCACGACCTGCGGCGTCTCGACATCCTCATCGTCGTCGACCCTGAACAGTCCGGTGAACACCAGCCGCGGCACCGAGACCGACCCTTCGCCGCCCACCTCCGCCACGCCGCGTATGCACCACAGGTGACCGCTGACGCGATAGCCGCCGGCCTCCAGCGCGTCGTTGGCGTCGATATCCGCCCAGCAGCCGGCGTGCTGGCGGGTGCTGAAAAACCGCGCCTCGGCTTCGATCACCAGCGTGAGATTGGCTGGCAGTTCCTGGGCGGTGACACCGGGCCTCAGTCCCTCGATCCCGATCACCACCCCGAGCTGTCCGCCGCCGGGCAGCGGCCCGCGAAATTGCAGCCGTCCGCCCGCCTGGTCGGGCCGGGGCATGCCGCTGCAGGCCAGCTCGGCGCCCTGCCAGTCGAGCTCGCCGGTGAGCGCGCCGCCCAGGCTCGCGCTCAGCCGGGCCTCGGGCAGCGCCTCGCAGGCCTCGCCACCGCCAGGAAGGCAGAGTGCCGCGAGCGCCAGCAGCGGAACCGCCACCCTGCGTGCGGGGTCTGTCAGTCGGGAGGGAAGCCTTGGCATGCGTGCTCAGGGGTCGCCGCCACCGGAATCGGTGCAGGCGGCAGTGTAGCAGTGCTGGACCCTTCTGGCGCCTTGTGCCGGTGTGGCGTCTACAATCCGCACGCGGCCGTGCGTGGCCATTGATCGGGAGCAGGGATGAGTTTGCACGAAACGTTCCGGCAATTGCGGGCACACCTGGAGTCTCAGGTCGTGGGCCAGGCGGCGTTGGCTGAGCGCCTGTTGATTACCCTTCTCTGCGACGGTCACCTGCTGGTGGAAGGGGCGCCCGGACTGGCGAAGACCCGCGCGGTCAGGGTGCTCGCCGACAGCCTCGAGGGCGACTTCCAGCGCATCCAGTTCACCCCCGACCTGCTGCCCGCCGATCTCACCGGCACGGACGTCTACCGGCCGGAGGACGGCAGTTTCGTGTTCCGCGAGGGCCCATTGTTCCACAATCTCGTGCTGGCCGATGAGATCAACCGCGCGCCGGCCAAGGTTCAGTCCGCGCTGCTGGAGGCGATGGGCGAGCGCCAGATCAGCGTTGGTCGCCAGACCTTCCGCCTGCCGACCCTGTTCATGGTGATGGCGACCCAGAACCCACTCGAGCAGGAAGGGACCTACCCGCTGCCCGAAGCCCAGCTCGACCGCTTCCTGCTGCACGTGCGCGTCGACTACCCTGATGCCGAGGCTGAACGGCAGATTCTCAGGCTCAACCGTGAAGAGGCGCTCGCCGGGCGCCGGCTGCCCGCGCCACCGCCGGTGCAGCTGCGCCAGGCCGAGGTGTTCGCAGCAAGACAGGCGGTGCTGGAACTGCATCTGGCCGAGCCGCTGGAGGCCTATCTGGTGGAGCTGGTGCTGGCCACCCGTGCGCCGGCGCGCTACGGCGATGATCTCGCCGGCCTGCTCGAGTGGGGGGCCAGTCCCCGCGCCACGCTCGCGCTGGAGCGCGCCGCGCGGGCCCGGGCCTGGCTGGCGGGACGGGATTTCGTGGCCCCGGAAGATGTTCAGGCCCTGGTCCCGGATGTGCTGCGCCATCGCATCCTGCTGGCCTACGAGGCGGAAGCCGATGGACTGACCGCCGACGACCTGATCACGCGGCTGCTGGCCCGCGTTGCCGTGCCGTGACCCGCCCCCCCGACGCCTCGCCGGTGGCGGTGACGCTGCCGGAGCTCATCCGCCTCGCGGGCCCCGCGGCGGCCTCGAGCCTGGGCCGGCCGCGGCGTGAGAGCCGCCTGCAGGGGGGCACGGTGGGTCGCCTTCGCGGCCGGGGCATGGAATATGCGGAGTCGCGGCCCTACCAGACGGGCGATGATCCCCGCAGTATCGACTGGCGCGTGACCGCGCGTACCGGCCGGGCGTACACCAAGCTGTTTCGCGAGGAACGCGAGCATCCCCTGCTGCTGTCAGTGGACCTCCGGCCGGCGATGTTTTTCGCCACCGAGGGCGTGTTCAAGGCAGTGCTTGCCGCCCGGGCCGCCGCGCTGCTCGCCTGGGCGGCCGTGCAGCGTGGTGAGCGGGTGGGGCTGCAGCTGCTCACTGCTGAGGGGCTGAGCTCGCGCCGCCCGGGCCGCGGCCGCCGCGCCGCCCTGGGGATTTGCCGCGCCTTGGCAGACGCCCATGGAATCCCCGCAGTCAGGCCTTCGCCGGGGGCGTCGCCCCGGGTGGCGCCCCCGCCCGCTGCGAGGGGCGGCCCCGCACTCACGGCGGCCCTGGCCGATCTCGCCGCGGTGACCCGCCCGGGTGCGCGCCTCGCCGTGATTGGCGACTTCCATGACCTCGATGAAGCGGGCACCCGCAGGCTGGGCGAGCTGGCGCGCCATGTTGAAGTGCTGACGGTGCTCATTCATGACCGTCTGGAGGCGCAGCTGCCGCCGCCCGGGCGCTATCGGGTGCTGAGCGCCCGGGGCGAGGCCGTGCTGGACGCCCGCAGTGACCAGGCCGCGGCCCTCCAGCGCAGGGTGTTCGGCGCTCGCCTCGCGCGTCTCCAGCGGGTCGCGGCCCTGCCGTCTGCCGAGACCCTGGTGTGCCACACCGGGCAGGACGTGGTCAGCCTGTTGCAGCGTCGTGCGGCACCGCTGCGGACAGTCCCGTCTGCCCTGGCGCGGCCGCCGGGCGCGGCCGGCGGGCGATGAACGGCGTGCGTGTCCCGCCTGACAGCCTGCCGCTGCGCGACATTCATCTGCCCGGTGAGACGCTGGCGTCGACGGCTGCCCCGGCGTTGACAGGCCTCGTGGCCCTGGGGGTGCTGGCTGCCTGCCTCGCCCTGGTGCTGCTGGCCTTGCGGCGGCGGCGTGGCAGGCTGGTGCGTGCCGCGCTCGCCCGGGTTGAACGGCAATGGGTCGCGGCGCCCGGCGATCCGGCCTGGTTGCTCGCGCTCTCGGAGCTGCTGCGGCGTGCGGCGCTCGCGCGCTATCCGCGTGCCGAGGTGGCCGGGCTCACTGGCGAGCAGTGGCTCGCGTTTCTGGCGCGCCAGGGGGGCGATCCGGCGTTTACGGGGGCGGCCGGGCGCTGGCTGGTCGAGGGCCCCTACCGCGTGCAGGTCACCGTGCCGCCGGCGGAGGCCACGGCCTTGCTGGCCGCCGCCCGCCGGTGGCTCGAGGCCAGGCCCAGGGGGGCGGCGTGCTGACGCTGGCCTGGCCAGTCTGCCTGCTGCTGCTGCCCCTGCCCTGGTGGCTGCGCCGTCGCCTGTCCCCCTGCCCTGGCGGGGCGGGTGCGGCCCTGCGCCTGCCGGCGGGTCTCACGCTGGCCGGCACCGCCACCAGCGGGTCGGCGCGCCGGGCCGGCGCGCCGCTGTGGCTGCTCTGGCTGGCGTGGACGCTGCTGCTGCTGGCCGCCGCCCGCCCCCAGTGGCTTGGCGAGCCGGCCGATCCACCTGCCAGCGGGCGTGACATCCTGCTCGCCATTGATCTGTCCGGCAGCATGGCCGAACGCGATTTCCAGACTGCCGACGGCTGGCTCGACCGCCTCAGCGCGACCCGGCAAGTGGCCGGCGATTTCATCGAGCGGCGGACCGGCGATCGCATCGGACTCATTCTGTTTGCCAGCGAGGCCTACCTCCAGGCGCCGCTGACCTTCGACCGCGGGACCGTGAGGCGGCTGCTCGATGAGGCGTTTATCGGGCTTGCCGGCCGCGAGACCGCGATCGGCGATGCCATCGGGCTTGCGCTGCGGCGGTTCGACGCCGAAGACACCCCCGGAGAGCGGGTCCTCGTGCTGCTCACCGATGGTGTCAACAACACCGGCGAACTCCAGCCTGTGGAGGCCGCCGAGCTGGCGGCCCGGCGAGGGGTGCGCATCTACACGATTGGCGTGGGCAGTGAGGGTGGTGTCGGGGGGGTTCCGCCTGGCGCACTGCCGCGGCGCGCTGCCGATCTCGACGAGCCGGGTCTGATCCGCATCGCCGAGATGACCGGAGGGCATTATTTTCGAGCCACGGACGCCATGGAACTGGCCGAGATCTACGGCGAACTCGACCGGCTCGAACCGGTGGTGGCACCGGCCAGCGGGCTGCGCGCCCGCCGCGAACTCTATCCGTGGCCGCTCGCCGCGGCGCTGATCCTGTTTGCCGGTCTGCTCGCCAGGCGGCATGGCGCGCTGCGCTGGCAGCCCGGGAGGCGGGCCCATGCCTGACTGGGTTCTGCTGCGCCCGGCCTGGCTGCTCGCCCTGCTGCCCCTCGGGTGGCTGGTCTGGCGCCTCTATCGCGGCGGGACGTCGGCCGGACCGTGGCACGGCTGGATCGATCGGAGCCTCGTCGGGCACGTGCTGACGGATCCCGCCGCCGCCCGCCGGCCGCGTCTCGCGCTCGCCACGGCACTCGCCGGGCTGGCCGCAGTCACGGCGCTGGCCGGGCCGGCCTGGGACCGCGCACCCCAGCCGTTGTTTCGCGGTGACTCCGCACTGGTGATCGTCCTCGATCTGTCGCGATCCATGGACGTCCAGGACGTGGCGCCCAGCCGTCTGGCCCGCGCCCGCCTGAAACTCGCCGACCTGCTGGCCCGTCGTCCGGCCGATCAGGTCGGGCTGGTGGTGTACACGGCCAACGCCTTCACCGTCTCGCCGCTGACCACCGACACGGCCACGCTCGTGCTCACCCTGCCGGCACTCTCGAGCGAGATCATGCCCAGCCAGGGCAGCCATCCCGCGCTGGGGCTTCAGAAGGCCGCCGACCTGCTGGCCCAGGCGGGGCTGCGCCGCGGCGAGGTGCTGCTGGTGACGGATACGGCCGGCGGCCCGGACACCCGTGAACATGCCGCACGGCTTGCCGCCGAGGGGCTGTCGGTCTCGGTACTCGCCGTGGGCACGCCCGAGGGCGGGCCCATCCCGATGGCGGAGGGCAGTGTGCTCCGCGATCGCCAGGGTCGCGTTGCGATGCCTTCACTGGATGAGGCGGCATTGCGTCGGCTGGCCGCGGCCGGCGAGGGGCGCTTTGCCCTGCTGAGCCCCGACGACAGCGATCTCGATCATCTGCTGGCCCCATTGGAGGGTCGTGCGATGCGCGCGGCTGTCGAGGCCGAGGCGCGTGGCGCCGACTGGCGTGACCGCGGGCCATGGCTGGTGCTGGCGCTGCTGCCGCTGGCGCTGCTGGCGTTTCGCCGCGGCCTGCTGGCGGCGGTCTGCGTGGTTGCGCTCGCCCCGGCGATGGCCGTGCTGCCGGGCACCGCCATGGCGCTCGGCAACGGGCCGGCCGAGGCCCTGGCCCGCGAGTGGCAGGCCGTGGAGGCCTATCGGGACGCGCGCTGGTCCGAGGCGGCCGCGCTGCTCGATGGCCTGGAGGGCGCTCGGGCGCACTACAACCGCGGCAATGCCCTGGCCCGTCTCGGCGACTACCCGGGGGCCCTGGCGGCCTGGGAACAGGTGCTTGCCGATGAGCCCGAGCACGCGGATGCCGCCTACAACCACGCCTTGGTCTCGGCCCTGATGGCGGCCGCGGCCACGCCCGCTGAGACCGACGAGGCGGCCGGGGAGGGCGAGGCGGCCGGGGAGGGCGAGGAGGGCGGTGATGGCGAGGCGGGTGGTGACGCCCCGGCCCGCGAACAGACCGCGGCAGAGGCCGCTGGCCAGTTTGCGGAGGCTGGGGAGGCGGCTGCTGGCCTGACGCCTGATGAGACGGCGATGGCCGAGTCGCCCGATCCGCGGCAGCCGGCTGAACCCGCGGTCTCTGCGCCCGGGGACGACCCGCCCGGCGGTCTCGATACGGACCTGCTCGAGCAGCGCCTGGCGCGGGCTGAGGGCGATCCTGCGGAATTGCTGCGCCGGCGCTTCGAACTGCTGTACCGGCGCCAGCAGCGTGACCAGGACGGCAACCCGACCTGGCCGGGCGATCTGGCGCAGCCATGGTGAGCCGGGCAGACCGCCGTGTGGCCTCGGGGCCCGCCCGACGAGGCGCCCTGATGCTCGCAGTGGGCTCGCTGTTCGGGCTGTGGTCGCTGCTCGCCGCGCCCGTGCTGGCCGTCACCCCCGCCCCCGTCCCCGCGGTCGCGGCCTGGCTGGAGCGCGACGCCGTGCCGGAAGACGAATCGCTGACGCTGCACCTCAGCATCACCGGTGACATCGACGAGACGCCTGACTGGTCGGTGCTGCTGCCGGACTTCGAAATCCTGCATCGCGCCCGCCAGACACGGATCCGGGCCGATGGTGAAACGTTCCGCCAGGAGATCGCGTGGGAACTGGGCCTGATGCCCAGGAGCAGCGCGGTTCGGGAGGTGCCCCCCGTGCCGGTGGGTGCGCTGCGCACGCCGGTGCTGCCCTTCGAGCGGCTGCCCCCGGGCGACCGTCCCGTCGCCGGGCGGGATGTGGTTGTCGAGGCCAGCGTGGCGGCGCCCGAGACCTGGGTGCTGGCGGAGCTGGTCTATACCACGCGCCTGTATCTGGCGGTCGGCGCGCGCGGGACACGCCTGTCCGAGCCCCGGGTGATTGAGGGCGAGGCCACCCTCCGGCGGCTTGGGGAGCCTCGCCAGTACCAGCTGCGCCGCGAGGGACGACACTACCTGGTGTGGGAGCAGCACCACGCGCTCGTGCCGCAGCGCAGCGGCACGCTGGTGATCGATGCCGTGGCGCTTGACGCTGAACTCTCCGCGCCGGGGCAGCGGTCCCGGCGGGTGCGGGTGCAGTCCGACCCGGTGACCGTCGAGGTGCATCCGCCGCCCCCGCGCCCGACCGGGCTGCCGGCGGGTCCCTGGCTGCCGGCGGCCGAATTCGCGCTGCGTCTGGAGGCGCCGCCGGGCCCACTGCGCGCTGGTGAGCCGGTGACCCTGGAGCTCGTGGCGACGGCGCTGGGGGCATCGCCGGGGGCGCTGGCCCTGCCGCTGCCAGAATCGACGGATCCCGGGCTGAGACTGTATCCCGAGCGGCCGCGGCTCGACGCGACCGTCGATGCCTCGGGGATGAGCAGGCTCCGGCAGGTCCAGCCGATCGTGCTGCTGGCAACGGCCGAGGGCCGGTATCCGAGCCTGGAAATGCGGGTGCCCTGGTTCGATACGGGCACTGGCCGCTGGGCGGTGGCCGAAGCCCGGCTGCCAGCCCTGGAGGTCGGGCCGGCGCCGGGGGCACGGGCTGAGGGCGTGGGCGGGTCGGCGGTGGTCGTGGACAGTGGCGGCCTGCCGGCGGCCGTGATCGAGGGTCAGGTGCCTGGGGCGCCCGCGGGCGCCGCAGCGGGCCGGCGTGAAATCGATCCATGGCGGCTGGCAGCCCTGGTGCTCGGGCTGGGCTGGGCGCTGACGCTGGCATGGACCTGGACCTCGGCCCGCGCCGCCCAACGGCGGCGCCGGGCGCGGGCCGCCGATCGGCGCGTTGCGACTCCACCGGCCCGGGCTGTCCTGAAGCGCCTGGCGCGGGCCGCCCGGCAGGATGACCCGGCGGCGGCGCGTGAGGCGCTGCTCGCGTGGGGGGAGCAGCAGTGGCCGCAGGCACCGCCGCGCGCCATCGGCGAGCTGGCCGCTCGCCTGCCGGCCGAGCTTGCCGGGCCCGTCCATGGGGTGTCGCGGGCGCTGTACGCCGACCAGGCCGGCCCTTGGCAGGGACGCGATCTGGCCACGATCGTCGATGATCTGCAGCGGTTGCCCCGCGCAGCGGGGTCGCTTGACCGCCAGTCCGCCCTGCCACCCCTCTGGCCGCGCTCCAGCACCTGAACACCGATCAGCGAATCTGCGAGCCGAGTCCCGGCGTACCGGGAGAGCGAACCCGGAAAATGATCGTGTTCTGGCTGTCACCGCGGGCGAAATCGCGCGAATCAGCGCGCGCGGCGAACCGGTGGCGGCGGAACCGCTTTATACTATTCTGTCAAGTGTTGGCCGCAGGTCCCGCCCAGGGGCTCGAGAGAACGGATAATGAAAACGAACAGGGGCAACATCCTGTTGCGGGTGGTCGCGGGCCTTGGCCTGATCGCCATGGCCGTGGCGTTCAGTCTGTGGCTGAACCGCGAGCAGGACATGCCGGGTTCGCCCGGTCCCCGCGGCGGCGCGCCGACGGTGATCACCGAGCCGGTGCGGGTCCAGGTGATGGCGCGCGAGATCGAGGCGCTCGGCACCTCCAGCGCCAGCGAATCGGTCACCATTGCCTCACGGGTCAGCGGCCGGATCGAACGCATCAATTTCCGCGAAGGCGAGCCGGTGGCGCGTGGCCAGGTGCTGATCGAACTCGAGGCCAATGAGCAGCGGGCGGCCCTGGCTGAAGCCGAAGCCAACCTGGTGGAAAGCCGCAACCAGCTGCGCCGTGCCACCTCACTGTTCGACCAGCGGGTGATTTCGCAGTCGCAGATCGATGAACTCGAGTCCCGCGTGCGCGCAGACGAGGCCCGTGTGGCCGCCGCGGAGGCCCGGCTGGCCGACTTCCTCATCCGTGCCCCGTTCGACGGCCGTGTCGGCCTCAGGCGAGTCAGCGTCGGTGCGCTGGTCGGTCCCAGTGACACCATCACGACGCTGGACGACACGCGGGTGATCAAGGTGGACTTTTCGGTGCCGGAGACTTTCCTCGCGGATGTCGAGGTGGGTCTGGACATCACGGCCGAAAGTGTCGCCTTTCCCGAGCGGCCGTTCCGGGGCACGGTCGAAAGCATCGACAGTCGTATCGATCCGATCACCCGCTCGGTGACCGTGCGCGCGGCGGTACCGAATCCGGATGGGCAACTGCGCCCGGGCATGTTCTTCAGCGTGCAGCTTTCGCAGCTGGAGCGCCAGGCCACACTCATTCCCGAAGCCGCCCTGGTGCCGGTACAGAACCGCCAGTTCGTGTTCGTGATCCGGGACGGTGTCGCCGAGCGCCGTGAGGTCATCACCGGCCGGCGACGCCCGGGTATCGTCGAGGTGGTCCAGGGCCTCGACGCCGGGGAGACTGTCGTGGTCGAAGGCGTTCAGAAAGTCCGCCCCGGTTCGCCGGTCCGGGCCCTCGCCGCCACCTCCCTGCCCGATGATGGCGAGACCATGACGCCGTGATCATCTCGGAGGTCTCCATCAAGCGGCCGGTGTTCGCCACGGTGATCAGCCTGCTGCTGGTCATCCTCGGCGTCATGTCCTACGACCGGCTGCCGGTGAGGGAGTACCCCGATATCGATCCCCCGATCGTCTCGATCAGCACCGATTACCGTGGCGCTTCGGCCGATATCATCGAGACCCGTGTCACACAGGTTCTGGAAGACGCCGTGGCCGGCGTCGATGGTGTGCGCAGGATCACCTCGACCAGCCGCGACGAGCGCTCCAGCATCACCATCGAGTTCAACCTCACGCGTGATGTCGACGCCGCCACCAACGACGTCCGCGATCGCATCGGGCGGGTGGTCGGGCGTCTGCCGGACGAAGCCGAGCAGCCGCGCATCGCCAAGCAGGACAGCGATGCCGATCCGGTGATGTGGCTGAATCTCTCCAGCGACCGCATGAGTGTGCTCGAGCTCACCGACTATGCCGAGCGGGTACTCATCGACCGCTTCTCGGTCGTCGACGGTGTCGCACAGATCAACCTCGGCGGGGCGCGACGCTTCGCCATGCGGCTGTGGCTGGACCGGCGTGCGCTCGCGGCCCGCGGCCTCACTGTCGAGGATATCGAGCAGGCGCTGCGCCAGGAGAACGTGGAGCTGCCGGCCGGACGGCTCGAGTCGCTGGAGCGCGAGTTCACCCTGCGCACGCAGACCGGCCTCCAGACCGAACAGGACTTTCGCGCGCTGGTGGTGGGTCGGGGGGCAGACGGCTTCCTGGTGCGGCTCGGCGAAGTGGCCGATGTCATGCTGGACGCGGAGAACTTCCGCAGCACTTCGCGCAGCAACGGCGTGGCCGGCATCAGCATGGGCATTGTCCAGCAGTCCAAGGCCAACACCGTGGAGATCTCGGCACGGGTGCGCGAGGTCATCGAACAGATCCGGCCCAGCCTGCCCGAGGGGATGTTGATCGACGTCAACAACGACCGCGCGATCTTCATCAACGAATCCCGTAAGGAAGTCTTCAAGGCGATCTTCTTCGCACTCGGGCTGGTGCTCGTCGTCATTTACCTGTTTCTCGGCAATCTGCGCGCCCTGGCGGTGCCGGCAGCGGTCATCCCGGTCTCGCTGATCGCCACGTTCACGGTGCTGTATGCCTTGGGCTTTTCGATCAACGTGTTGACGCTGCTCGGTCTGGTATTGGCCATCGGGCTGGTGGTCGACGACACCATCGTGGTGCTCGAGAACATCTATCGGCGGATCGAGGCCGGTCAGCAACCGCTGCTCGCGGCCCTCGATGGCAGCCGGGAGATTGGTTTTGCCGTGATCGCCACCACGCTCGTGCTGGTGTCGGTATTCGTCCCGCTGTCGTTCATGGAAGGCAACATCGGCCGACTGTTCGGCGAGTTCGGTATCGCCCTCGCCGCCGCGGTGATCTTCTCGAGCCTGGTGGCGCTGACGCTCGTGCCGATGCTGTGCTCCAAGCTGTTCACCGATGCCCGCAGTCGGGGCGGGTTCACGCACCTGGTCGACAGGGGCTTCCGGCGCATGAGTGAGGCCTACAAGCGACTGCTGCGACGGGTGGTGCTGGCACCCTGGGTTGTCGCCGCCGGCGGCCTTGCCACGGCGATCGTCGCCGGGGGCCTGCTCGCGGCCCTGCCCTCCGAGTACGCCCCTGACGAAGATCGCGGGGTGATCGTGCTGCGGCTGGAAGCGCCCGAGGGCGCGAGTTTCGAATATACGGACAACTACACCCGGCGCATGGAAGAGGTGGTCATGCGCTACATCGAGACCGGTGAGGTGCGGCGGATGCTCGCGCGCGTGCCGGCCGGCTGGGCAGGCACGGGGGAGGTCAACAATTCTTTCGCCTGGCTGATGCTTCAGCACTGGAACGAGCGCGAGCGGGGCGTGGCGGAGATTGCCGACGAGATGGCCGCGGAACTCGCCGACCTTCCGGGGGTGATGATCCGGGTGTTCCGACCGCGCAGTCTCGGTATCCGTGGCAATGTCCGTCCCCTGAGTTTCGTGCTCAGTGGCGGCAACTACGATGAGATTGCGCAGTGGCGGGACCTCGTCTTCGAACGGATCCAGAACAATCCCGGCATTATCGGCCCGACTTCGGACTACGACGAGACCAAGCCCCAGATCAGCGTCATGGTCGATCGCAACCGCGCCGCGGATCTCGGCGTTTCGCTGTCGGCCGTGGGGCGCACCCTCGAGACCGCACTCGGCTCGCGCGTGGTCACCACGTTCACTCGCGAGGGTCAGGAGTACAACGTCATTCTTCAGGCGCGTGAGGAAGACCGCGCATCGCCTACCGACCTCTACAACCTCTACGTACGCTCCTCGCGCAGCGGTGAACTCGTGCCGCTGGCCAACCTGGTGCGAACCGAGGAGCGTGCCGGCGCCTCGCGCCTGAACCGGGTCGATCGCCTGCGTTCGATCTCAGTGAACGCAGGTCTGGCCGACGGCTACGCGCTGGGCGATGCCATCGCCTTCATCGAAAGCGTGGTGGCCGAAGAGCTGCCGCCCTCCGCGCTGCTGTCCTGGAGTGGCGTGTCGCTGGAGTTCAAGGAGAGCGGACAGTCGCTGTACTTTACCTTCGTGCTGGCGCTGCTGATCGTGTTCCTGGTGCTCGCGGCGCAGTTCGAAAGCTTCCGCCACCCGATGATCATCATGACCACCGTACCGCTGGCGCTGACCGGTGGGCTGCTGGGCTTGTGGCTGGTCGGCGGCTCCCTCAATGTGTTCTCCCAGATCGGGGCCGTCATTCTGGTCGGCCTGGCGGCCAAGAATGGCGTGCTGATCGTCGAGTTCGCCAACCAGTTGCGCGATCGGGGCATGGCGTTCATCGATGCGATCGTCGAGGCCTCGGCGGTCCGTCTTCGCCCGGTCCTCATGACCAGCATGTGCACCGCCTTCGGGGCGGTGCCGTTGATCCTCGCTACCGGCGCCGGGACCGAGACCCGTCAGCCTCTCGGCGTGGTCATTTTCTCAGGGGTGTTGTTGTCCATGGTGCTGACGCTGTTTGTCGTGCCGGCGTTCTATGCGCTGTTCGCGCGCAACACCAAGACCCCTGACCACGTCAGCCGCAAGATCCGCGCCCTCCAGGAGGGCATGCAACCGAGCGGGCAGGCCTGATGCCGGTCCTGTGACGCCGGCTCACCTGGGACTGCTGCTCGGCATCAACCTGATTTTTGGTTTCAACCTGATCGCCAGCAAATTCGGCATGGGGCAGCTGCCACCGCTGTTTTTCACGGGTCTGAGGTTTGCCGTGGTCACCGCCGTGCTCTGGCCGCTGCTGCGACTGCCGCGTCCGCAGCTCAGCCTGATTCTGCAGGTGGCCCTGGCCGTCGGCGTGGTTCACTTCGGCCTTATCTACCTCGGCCTTGCCCTCGCCGATGACATCTCTACCGTCGCGATTGCCCTGCAGATGGTCGTACCGTTCACCACGCTGCTCAGCATTCTCATGCTGGGGGAGCGGGTCGGCTGGCGGCGGACGCTTGGCATGGCGCTGGCCTTCGGGGGCGTCATGCTCATCGCCTTCGATCCACGGGTGCTGGGCTACCTCGGTGCCCTGGGGCTGGTGCTGCTGGGCGGGCTCGCCATGGCCTTCGGCACCATCCTGATGAAGCGGCTTTCCGGGGTGAAGCCGCTGGAGCTGCAGGCGTGGATCGGGCTGGTCGGCGCGCCGTGCCTGCTGGGACTGTCCTGGGTGTTCGAGCAGGGGCAACTGGCGGCCGCGCAGGCGGCGGCGCCGCTGGTGTGGGTGGCGGTGGTGTTCTCGGCGTTGGGCGCGAGCGTGGTCGCTCATGGGGGGCTGTACTGGCTGATCCAGCGGTATGAAGTGTCGTTGATCTCGCCGCTGATGCTGCTCTCGACGCTGTTTTCGGTGCTCTTTGGCGTCTGGCTGATGGGCGACGTGTTGACGCCGGCGATCCTGTTGGGTGGGGCGGCCACGCTGGCCGGGGTGGCCGTGATTGCGGTGCGCAGCGGCGGCCGGGCGGGTGTGACCCCGTCCCCTTAGCCGTTGCCGACCCGTCGGTCAAAACGTGACCCATTAGGCACATCCTGACCGGCTGGAGGTCTAGACTGATCCTCCGTCAAGGGGCGGCTGCTTTGGCCTGCGCCTTGCGCGCGCGCGTTTTCGGGGGTTGCAGTCCGGATGATCTTCCCGTCACTCGAGAGTGATACCAACGGCTCACCGTTCGGGCGTCAGTTGCGTGACGGGTTCACGACGTTGCGCTTCGATCCGAGCCTCGAAAAGGATTTCCGGGATTACTACCTCGAGTTCTCGCGCGCCCGCGTGCAGGTGGCTGTGGGCGCGGTGCTGGTGCTGGTGCTGGTGCTGGTCGGCTTCGACTACGTCATCACCAGCGAGGGCGGCGAGGGCGACCGACACAATGTCGTGCGTCTGGCTTTCCTGCTGCCGATGCTCGGCATGGGCATTCTGACCCTGTTCCATCCGGACCTCCGCAGTCACCAGCAGACGCTGTTCGGTTTCGGCGCGACGGCTTTCGGCTGCGCATCGAGCTATATCGCCGTGACTGCCGGCGTGACCGGTGCCACGCATCTGTTCGGTGCGGTCGTGCTGCTGGTCATGTTCATCAACCTCTTTCTCGGGCTGCTGTTCCACACGGCGTTGATGGCCAGCGGCACGGTCGCGCTCGTCTACATTGCCATGGGCGCCCTGTTCGGCTTGCCTGGCGAGGTGCTGTTCTACCAGACGATGATCGTGATCGCGGCGGTGGCGATCGGCGGCGTCGGGGTCTACACGTTCGAATATGCGGTTCGCCGGGGCTATCTTGAATCGCGGCTGCTATCGGAGCTCGCCCAGCGCGACGGCCTCACCGGACTCTACAATCGCCGGCTGTTCGACGACCAGATGAGTCGGATGTGGCGCCAGGCACGGCGTGAGTGCTCGCCGGTGCAGATCATTCTGATCGATATCGACTACTTCAAGGTTTTCAACGATCTCTATGGACACCAGGCGGGCGATGATTGTCTGCGCAAGGTCGCCGAAACGCTGAACGCCGCGGCCAAGCGTCCGCTCGATCTCTGCGCCCGCTACGGTGGCGAGGAGTTCGTGCTGGTGCTGAGCGATCCGCCGCGTGACTATGCCGAAACGCTGCCCGAACGCTTGCGGCGGCAGGTGGCCGCGCTCGGGGTGCCGCACGAAGGCTCCCCGGTGGCCAACGTGGTCACCGTCAGTGTCGGCGTTGCCATGGTGACACCGGGAGAAGGCCGCAGCCTCGCCGGGGCCGTGCAGATGGCCGACGAGGCGCTCTACCAGGCCAAGGAAGAGGGACGCAATCGGGTCATCTTTCGGGAGTCATTCTCCAGCATCACCACCGGTTCGTTCCGCGCCGGCCGCGGCAAGCGCAGCCGTGCCAGCGACGCTGCCTGACGCGAGCCGGGCCCGCGCCCACGCGCTCAGATGCTCAGACCCTGCGGCAGCTCTCCCGTGAACGGGCTGACGCCGTCGATCAGCCAGCAGTCTTCGCAGCCGGGTACGACCTGACGACGCAGCAGGTAGAGATAGCTGACACGCTGACCATCCGCGGCGATGATCTCCACCGGCACGCCGACATGGCCGGGCAGGGGCTCCTCGCGGCCGATACTGGCCTCGCGGTGCCCGAGCAGCGGGCGATACAGCGGACCCTGCAGCAGGCTGCGAAAGCCCTCGGCTTCGCCGATACCGGCACGGTTCCCGGGCGAGGCGAAGCGCAGTGCCACCGTCAGCGCCTCGTCATCACCCCGGCTCAGGGCCGCAAGCTGCAGACTGACCACCTCGCGCGCGGTGAGCTCCGGCGTGGGGCGGGGTCCGCTCTCGCGTGGGCGATCGGCGCAGCCTCCGGCGCCCGCGAGCGCCACGGCCAGGGCGAAAACCAGCACCGCCCGCCGCCACCCGGCAGGCATCACCAGTGTCCGGTGTTGGGCATCGACGCCCACGGCTCGCGCACCGGCAGCGCATCGCCGGCCTGCAGCAGTTCAATGGAGATGTGGTCCGGCGAGCGAATGAACGCCATGCGGCCATCGCGCGGCGGGCGGTTCAGGGTGACGCCGGCGTCCAGCAGCCCCTGGCAGGTGGCATAGATGTCCTCGACCTCGTAGGCCACATGGCCGAAGTTGCGGCCCTCGCTGTAGCCCGATTCATCCCAGTTCCAGGTCAGCTCCAGCGGGCAGTCCTCGTGCCCCGGGGGGGCCACGAACACCAGCGTGAAGCGCCCCTGCGCACTGTCGAAGCGGCGAATTTCCCGCATGCCGAGCTTGCCGCAGTAAAACCCCAGCGAGGCGTCCAGGTCACTGACGCGCACCATGGTGTGCAGGTATCTCATCGCTCCCTCCCGGGCCGCTCGACCGACGGTGATCTGCCTGCGATAGACTCTAGCGCATCCACGGAGGCGCAACCATGTTCCGGCACCAGACCGATCCCACCCGCCTGCGAGTGCTTTCGCTCGATCTCGACGACACCCTGTGGGATGTCGCGCCGGTGATCGAGGGCGCGGAGCAGGCGCTGCGCGCGTGGCTGGGCCGCCACTGCCCGCGGGTCACAGCCCGGTATTCGCCGCACGGGCTGCGGAGCCTGCGTGACCAGATCAACCGGGAGCATCCGGACCGCGCGCATGACCTCAGCTGGATGCGTGTGCGGACGCTCGAGCTGGCACTGGAGGGCTGCGGGTATCCGTCGGCGCTTGCGGGCGATGCGTTCGAGGTGTTCCTCGCCGCGCGCAACCGCGTTGCGCTGCATGCCGATGTGCTGCCGGCGCTCGACGCGCTGCAGCGACGGTATACGCTGGTGGCCCTGACCAACGGCAATGCGGATCTCGCGCGGGTCGGCCTGGAGCGCTATTTCGATCACTACCTGTGTGCCCGGGGGGTCGGGGCCGCCAAGCCCGACCCCCGCATGTTCCACGCCGTCACTGAGGCCACGGGCCACGCGCCGGAGACGGTACTGCATATCGGCGACGACCCCGTGCGCGATGTCGTCGGTGCGGCGCGGGCCGGCATGCTGACGGCCTGGGTCAACCGGCGGGGTGCCCCGTGGCCTGTCGATCATCCGCCGCCGGACACGCGGATCAGCGAACTGCTCACGCTGTCGGACTGGCTGCTCAGGGCGGCGTCTCCGGGGCGCTGAACGTCACGTCGATGCGCCGGTTGCGTGCACGGCCTTCCGCGGTGTCGTCGGTGGCGATGGGCCGGGCCGACCCCAGGCCGATCGCGCGCAATCTCGCACGCGCGAGGCCCTCAGCCTCCACGAGGTAGTCCACCACCGCGTCGGCACGCTCCTGCGAGAGCCGCAGGTTCAGCTGTGCGCTGCCGCGCGAGTCGGTATGGCCCTCGACCGTGAACCGGGCCTGGGGAAAGATGTTCGCGGCCTCGGCGAGGCGCGCCAGCAGCGGCCGTGCCGCGCTGTCGATGGCCGCGCTCCCGGTGGCGAAATTCAGGCCGACGAGACGCACGATCACCTGTTCGCCCTCGCGCAGGACCACCGCCTCGTCGCGCTCGAACAGCGCTTCGAGTCGCGCGAACTGTGCCCGTACCTGCGCCTGTGCCTCCAGCGCCATGATCAGCTCGGAGCGTTCCCGCGCGACGCCGCCGAGCTGGCGATCGAGCTCGCGGAGCTCCTCGTCCATCGCGAGCACGCGCTGGTTGGCCGCGGTGAGCTCCGCCTCGCTGCGTTTCAGGCGTGTTTCCAGCGTATCGAGGTGGGCGATCAGGGCCTCACCGAGCGCTTCGGGACGACCCGCCTCGGCATCCTCCAGCCCGGCTGCCCGGGCCGCCGCGCGCAGTGGTGCTTCCTGCGCCAGCAGCGCCGCCTCCACGCTCCCCCCGCGGCTGCGCGCCTGCTGCACGGCCGAGGCCAGCGCCCGCGCATGTCGCGCCAGCGCCTCGGCCCGGGCGGCGAGGCTGGTCGCCGCGTCGACCGCTTGCCGGTCCTCGCCCAGCGTCTCTTCGGCCTGCGCCAGCACCGCCTGCGCGCGCGCCAGCGTCTCGGGCGCATGGCGCTCGACCCGGGCGGCCCGTGCCTCGGCAATTTCCGCGCGCGCGCGGCTGAGCAGCCGGCCCTCGATCGCGAGCAGCTCGACGGCGAGGTATTCGGCGGTGGCGGCGTCGGTGAGTTCGCCGGCGCGCTCGGTGCGGCCGCGCTCGCGCGCGACGGTGGCGGTGGCCAGCGCGCGCTCCGCCGACTGCCAGGCGGCCGGGTAGAGCTGATCAGCGGCGTTTTCCAGCGCGGCGGCCCGCGCTTGCAGGGGGGCGGCAAACTCGGGCTGGGTGCCGGTGGCGTGGCGGGCAGCGGCCGTGAATGCCGCCTCCGCCTCGTCGAGGTCGCGGCGGATCCGCTCGAGCGCACGCCCTCGGGCGTAGTCTGCGCGGGCGCGCTCCAGTGCCGCCTCGGCCTGTCCCTGGGCCTCAGGGGCAAGCAGCTCGGCGCGCGCAGCCAGGGCTTCGGCGCGCGCCGCTTCCGCCGGACCGAACAGGGAATCGCGCACGTCATCCGCCAGCAGCGGAACGCTCGTCAGGCAGCACAGGAGCAACAGGGCGGAGCGACAGCTTCGGATCATCAGGGGCTTCCGGGGAGGGGTCAGGTTGAAGGTCAGTGTAGCCATTCAGGCTGCAAATGTGCGCGAGCGCACACCTTCGAGCCGCCCCGGGCGGGGTGCATTGGAAAAAGTGTGCCGTGGCTCACGGCTGGCAGCATACCCCGCGATCTATGCTGTTTCCGCGAGTGCGCTGACCGCCCAGGAGGTCTGCCGCGCTCGCACTTTCCTCCTGAGAGTGTCATCCCCCTGAAATTATCCCGGCGCCCGCGCCGGGATTTTTTTATCCGCCTCGGTGACTGGCGACCGGTCTCCCGGAGCGGCTTGGGGCGGGCGCGCGCGCGTGCGACAATGCCCGACCCAACGAACACAGCAGGGAAGTGTGCGTCGTGAGTGATTTCAGAGGCATTCCGGTGGTGGTCAGCGGTGGCAAGTTCCGCACCGAGCAGGGCTTTACCGCCATCAAGAACGGGGTCAAGCAGCGCACGGACCGCGAAGCCCCCGCGCGCGGGCAGAAACCGCGCTGGCTGCGTGCGCCGATGCCCTCGGGAAAAGTGTTCAGCGAGGTGCGCGAGGTGGTCCGTGAGCATCGGCTCGCCACCGTATGCGAGGAGTCGATGTGTCCGAACATCGGCGAGTGCTGGAATAACGGCACGGCCACGCTGATGCTTATGGGGGCGGTGTGTACGCGGGCCTGCCAGTTCTGTGCGGTCGACACTGGCAACCCGCGCGGCTGGCTCGATCCCGACGAACCGGCCCATGCCGCACGCTCGGTGCAGTTGATGCGCCTGAAATACGTGGTGCTGACCTCGGTGGACCGGGACGATCTGCCCGACGGCGGTGCGGCGCACTATGCCGCCTGCGTGCGCGCCATCAAGGCACTGAATCCAGAGACCGCCGTCGAGGCGCTCACACCCGATTTCGCCGGTCGCCATGACTGCGTGGCCACGGTGGTGGACTCCGGGCTGGAGGTGTTCGCGCAGAACGTCGAGACGGTACGCCGGCTCACCCACCCGGTGCGCGATCCGCGCGCCGGCTACGAGCAGACCCTTGATGTGCTGGCCCAGGCCAAACGCCACCGCCCGGAGGTGATCACCAAGACCAGTCTGATGGTCGGGTTGGGCGAGACCGACGAGGAGATCGCCGAGACCATGGATGATCTGCGCGCGGCGGACGTCGACATCGTCACTTTCGGCCAATATCTGCGCCCGACCGTGAATCACCTGCCGGTGGAGCGCTACGTCACGCCCGAGCAGTTCGCCCTGTACCGGCAATGGGGGCTCGCGCGGGGGTTCATGGAGGTCGTCTCCGGGCCCCTGGTGCGTTCGAGTTACCGCGCCGATCGCGTATTCGAGCAGAACAACGTCGGCCTCGCGGCCGCAGACCGCGCGTGACGCAGCCGGCGGCATGACAGCCCTCCTCGCCGACTACGGCCTGTTTCTTGCCAAGCTGCTGACGGTCGCCGCGATCATTGTGGTGATCGGGGGCGCCATCGCCGGCATGGCGCGCCGCCAGCAGCAGGAGCCGGAGCTCGTCATCGAGCGCCTGAATGACCGATACGAGCGGATGGCCCTGGCGATCAAACGCGCGACCCTGAGTCAGGACGCCTGGAAGAAAGTCCGCAAGGACGCCCGTGCCCGTGACAAAGCGCGCCGCAAGGGTGAGTCCTCGGCGAAGCGGGTATTCGTGCTGGATTTCCGGGGTGACATCCGTGCCAGTGCCACCACCAGCCTGCGCGAGGAGGTCTCGGCCGTCATCGCCGCCGCCGAGCAGGGTGATCGCGTGCTGCTGCGCCTGGAGAACGCCGGGGGTACCGTGCATGAGCACGGCCTGGCCGCCTCGCAGCTCGCCCGCCTCAAGGCCGCCGGCCTGCACCTGACAGTGGCTGTGGACAAGGTCGCTGCCAGCGGCGGCTACCTCATGGCGGCCATGGGCGACCGCATCCTGGCCGCCCCCTTCGCCATTCTGGGCTCGATTGGTGTGATCGCTCAGCTGCCGAACTTTCATCGCTGGCTCGAGGCCCGCGGCGTGGACTTCGAACAGGTCACCGCCGGACGCTACAAGCGCACGCTCACGGTGTTCGGCGAAAATACCGAAGCGGCGCGCGAAAAACTGCGCGAGGAGCTCGAGGATATCCATAGACTGTTTCGTGACGAGGTCGCGCGTCACCGACAGGCGGTCGATGTCGAGGCCGTGGCCACGGGTGAGGCCTGGTATGGCACCCGGGCCCTGGAGCTCAAGCTCGTGGACGAACTCGGCACCAGCGACGACTGGCTGCTGCAAGCGGCCGCAGAGGCGGACCTGTTGCATGTGCACTGGCAGCTCAAGCGCAAATTGCCCGAGCGGCTGGCCCGGCGGAGCGCTGCCGCGTGGGCCGGTGTCTTCGATGCGCTGGCCGATCGCGCGTGGCGAGACCGGCTGATGCGCTGAGCCGCCCCGCGTGGCCTCAGCCAGGCAGCAGCGCCGCGATCGCGCCCACCAGCGCGGTGATCACCAGCACCGCGTTGGCTGCCAGGCCCAGCGCGAAGCCTGGCCCCCGGGCCGCCGGGTTGTGGACGTAGGCCCGATAGTACATGGCTCGCCCCAGCACGAACCCCAGTCCCAGGATGGCCGCTGCATAGACGTCGGCATACCAGCCGGCGATCCAGATGGCGGGGAGGAAGATGATCAGTTGCTCCAGGGTGTTCTGCTGCACGCGGTAGTACCGCTCGAACTCCTCGTGGCCTGTGGTCTTGGGCGCAGGCACGCCACAGCGCAGCCGCGCGCGCCCCACCTGGTAGACGAAGTACAGGTATTCCACCAGCGCCAACGCCACCACCACGGCGACCGGTGCCATGCCGCCATAGCCGCTCATGCCTGCTCGCGCCGGTCTGGATACAGCGGCTCGATGACCGGCTTCAGTCCCTTGGCCTCATCGATGAACAGCTGGAGGTGTGGGAATGGGATCTCGATACCCGCCTCGTCCAAGGCCTCCTTGATCGCCTCCAGCAGCTCCGCGCTGATACGTGGTTGACTATCGAAGCTCTCGGGGCTTAGCCAGTAGATCACCGCGAGATCGATCGACGAGTCCCCCAGGGCGGTAGCGACCACACGCGGCTGCATGCCGGGCAGGTCGAGCACATGAGCGTGTTCTTCGAGTATCGGCATGATCACTGAACGGGCGGCCTTGATCGACTCCTTGTAGGCGATCCCCACCGGAATACGCACGCGCACCGGCCCCTCGGTGCTGAAGTTGATGATTTCTGCCGAGGCCACGCTGTCGTTCGGAATCATGGTGAAGATGTTGTCCCGGGTCCGCAGCCAGGTGGTGCGCAGCGCAATCCGCATCACCTTGCCTTCCTGGTCGTTGATGCGGACCCAGTCGCCGATCCGGAACGGTCGCTCGATCAACAGCGTGATGCCCGCGATGAAGTTCGCCAGCGTGGATTGCGCGGCAAAGCCCACGGCCAGGCCCACAATGCCAAGGCCTGCCACCAGCGCAAAAATATCCACACCGAACTGGCCGAGCACGGTCACGCTGCCGACGACTGCGATGATCACCGAGATGACGTTGCGCAGCAGTTGCTCGATGGACCGGTCAAGGTCGTGACGCGCCAGGAGCGTCAGCAGGATACGGGTCACGAGCGTCCAGGCGACGTAGAACATCAGCGCGATCAGGGCTGCGCGAGCGACCGCTGCAAGCAGCTCCTGGGCGACGCCGAGCTGGGCCATGATGGCCAGGGCAGTCAGCAGAAAAAAGACATAGCGCAGGCCGATCACCAGCGGCTTTTCGACCTGCGTTCGCCAGCGGATACGCGAGACGAAGGCGTCGAGCACGCGTCGAAGCAGGAGATAGGCCGTCAGGAAGATGACGATCAGCACGAGCGCCACCAGCAGCTGGGTCAGCCATTCCGCCAGGATCGTCTCGACGCCCTGTTCGCCCACCTCGAAAATGCGAAAGGTGTCCACCAGGCTGCGTTGCAGGGCTTCCAGGAAACCCGCCAGGAACGAGGGTTTTGCAGTCATTGGAACGGACCTCCCGTCCGCCAGGACACGTTGGCAGCGCAACCAAACGTCCACGTGCAGGTCTTACGCTGGTGGACCTGATGTCCGGCAGTGTAGCAGCGTGCCGAGATTCGGTAGCAGCGTCGCTGCACTATAATCCCGAGAGTCCCGGAAGCCTGGAGCCCGACGATGTTAGCCAGAATCGCCATCCTTACTGCCGTTGCGCTGACCCTTGCCGCCTGCGCTGCGTCGCCGACAGGTCGCTCGCAGCTGATCCTGGTCTCGGATGCCGAGGTGAACCGGATGGGTGGGCAGGCGTATCAGCAGATGCGGGCCGAGCTCGAGCTCTCCCGCGACCGGGCCAAGGTCAACATGGTCAACTGCATCACCGAGGCGCTGGTCATGCAGCTCGATGAACCGCATGCCCCGGAGACCTGGGAAGTCACGGTATTCGCGGATGACATGATCAACGCGTTCGCCCTGCCCGGGGGTTACATGGGGGTGTTCGAGGGACTGATGAATGTTGCCGAGGACCAGCATCAGCTCGCTGCGGTGATCGGTCATGAGATTGCGCATGTGACCGCCCGCCACGGCGCCGAGCGTGTCTCCCGCCACCAGGCCACGGGGTTCGCCGTCAACGTGCTCGGCGGCGCCACCGGCAGTCAGCAGACTGCGGCACTGCTGGGTCTGGGCGCCCAGGTCGGCCTGCTGCTGCCGTTCGGCCGCGCTCAGGAAACCGAGGCCGATCGGCTGGGGCTGGATTACATGGCCCGCGCGGGGTTCAACCCGGCAGGGGCGGTGAAGCTCTGGAACAACATGGCTCAGGCCAGCGGCGGCGGTGGCCCACCGGCGTTCCTGTCCACGCACCCCACCAGCGACTCCCGCATCCGTGATCTCACCAACCGCATGCCGCGCGCCATGGAGCTTTACCGCGAGGCCCAGGCTCGCGGTCTGCGCCCGGCCTGCGACATGCCCCGCTGAGGCGCGGTGGCGGCGGGCATGGAAGCTCGCACGCCCCTGGTCCTGCCGACGTCCGAGGGGCTGTATTGTCCGGCCGGGGGTTTTCACATCGATCCCTGGCGCGCGGTCCCGCGGGCGCTGATCACCCACGCCCATGCCGACCACGCGCGCCACGGCAGCCGCGGCTATCTCGGCGCCATGCCAGGTGTGCCGCTGCTGCAGCGCCGGCTGGGTGCCGATAGCGTCATCGAGGGCATGGCCTACGGCGAGCGCAGGCGCATCGGTCAGGTCGACGTCTCCTTTCATCCGGCTGGCCACGTGCTCGGTTCCGCGCAGATCCGCATCGAGCACCGCGGGGAGGTCTGGGTGGTCTCGGGCGACTACAAGCGCGACCCCGACCCCACCTGTGCGCCGTTCGAGGTCGTGCCCTGTGACACCTTCATCACCGAGGCGACCTTCTCCCTGCCGGTGTACGTCTGGCCCGGCGGTGAGCGGGTTGCCAGGGAGATTCTCGCCTGGTGGGACGCCAACCGCGCCGAGGGTCGGCCCTCGGTGCTGTTCTGCTACGCGCTCGGCAAGGCCCAGCGGGTGTTGGCGGAACTCGCCCGGCTGACCGACCGCACCGCACTGCTGCACGGCGCCGTCGCGCCGCTGGTCAAACTCTATCGCCAGGCCCATATCCGCATGTTGCCGACGGCATCCGTCGACCTGCGCAGCCGCCGGGACTACGCCGGCGAGCTGGTGATCGCGCCGCCCGGGGCGGCGGGTACGCCCTGGATGCGCCGCTTCCGCGGTGCCTCTACCGGCTTCTGCTCGGGCTGGATGCGCCTGCGCGGCCAGCGCCGCCGCCGGGCCTACGATCGCGGCTTCGTGCTCTCCGATCATGCTGACTGGCCAGGGCTGTTGCGCACGGTGGAGGAGACGGGGGCCGCCCGCGTGCTCGCCACCCACGGCCAGAGCGATACCCTGGTGCGGTACCTGCGTGAGCGCGGCATCGCGGCCGATGCGCTGGAGACGCTGTATGCCGGAGAAGACGGCGCGGAGCAGGCGTGAGGGCCTTCGCCGGGTTGTTCGAGGCGCTGGATGCGACCACCTCCACGCGCAGCAAGGTGGCGGCCATGCACCGCTACTTTGCCGCGGCCCCCCCACGGGATGCCGCCTGGGCGGTGTACGTGCTCTCAGGGCGTCGCCAGAAGCGGCTGGTCGGTGCGGCGGAACTGCGTGCCTGGCTGGAACAGGCGGTGGACCTGCCTGCCTGGTTGATCGAGGAGGCCTATACCGCGGTGGGCGACCTGGCCGAGACCATCGCGCTGCTGACCGCGGGTACCGACGGGCAGGGAGTGGTGCAGCGTGGCGCGCCGGACACGACGCCAGTGCCCGATCGGGAAGTCAGCCTGGCCGACTGGCTCGAGCACCGCCTGCCCGCGCTGCGCGAGGCCGACGCCGACACCCGCCGCGAGACGGTGATCGGCTGGTGGCGCAGTCTCGACCCCGCCCAGGCCTTCCTGGTGACCAAGCTTATGACCGGCGCGCTGCGGGTCGGGGTTTCCCGGCTGCTGGTGGCCCGAGCCCTGGCTGAACTCGCCGAGCTTCCGCGCCCGGTGATGCAGCATCGACTGATGGGCCAGTGGCAGCCGCAGGCCGCTTGGTTTCGCGCGCTGCTCGATCCGGACACCTCAGAAGCGGAGGCGTCCCGGCCCTACCCGTTTTTTCTCGCCTCGCCCCTGGGAGAGACCGCCGATCCGGCGACCGTGCTCGGCGACGTCGGCGACTGGCGGGTCGAATGGAAGTGGGACGGCATCCGCGCGCAGTGCATCCGCCGCGGTGGCGGGCACTTCATCTGGACGCGGGGCGAGGAACTGGTGACGGAGCGCTATCCGGAAGTGGCCGAGGCCGTGGCGACGCTGCCGGAGGGCAGCGTGCTCGATGGCGAGCTTGTGGCCTGGCGCGACGGGGCGGTACTGCCGTTCGCCGAGCTGCAGCGCCGGATCGGGCGCAAGCAGGTGGGGGCTCGGCTGCGCGCCGAGGTGCCGGTGCGCCTGCTGGCCTATGACCTGCTCGAGCACGCCGGTCAGGACCTGCGCGAGCAGTCGCTGGAGATCCGCCGGCAGCAGTTGGAACGTCTTCTCGCCGAAGCGCCGCCCGCGTTGGGCCTCTCGCCGCTGCTGGCGGCCGGTGGCTGGCCGGCGCTCGCCCGGGCGCGCGCCGGCGCCCGCGAGCGCGGCGTGGAAGGTCTGATGCTCAAGCGTCGCGGTTCACCCTATGCGGCCGGGCGGGTGCGGGGCGACTGGTGGAAATGGAAGCTCGAGCCGCTGACACTCGATGCGGTGATGGTGTACGCCCAGGCGGGCCACGGCCGGCGCGCCAGCCTGCACAGCGACTACACCTTCGCCGTGCGGGATGGCGAAGACCTCGTGCCGATTGCCAAGGCCTATTCCGGGCTGAGCGACGAGGAAATGGGCCGCCTGGACCGGTGGATCCGTCGCCACACCCTGGAGCGCTTCGGACCCGTCCGCCAGGTCGAGCCGGTGCAGGTCTTCGAACTCGCCTTCGAGGGCATCGCCCGCTCGACCCGCCACCGTTCCGGCCTGGCGCTCAGGTTTCCGCGCATCCGTCGCTGGCGTGAAGACCTGGGCCCCGGGGACATCGAGACGCTGGCCGAGGTCGCGGCGCTGCTGGCCGACAAGGCGGCCGGATGACCGCCCCCGGCCCCACGGTGTCCCGTGGCTTACCTGATCCGCATGTCGTTGTTGACGCGCTTGACGCCCGGCACGCTGCGCGCGAGCTCGGCGGCCCGGTTGGCCTGGGCCTGGCTGGTGACGAAACCGCTGAGCTGCACGACGCCGTCATAGGTCTCGACGCTGACCTCCATGACGCTGATGTCGGAATCTCCGGCCATCGCCGCCTTGACCCTGGTGGTGATGACGCTGTCATCGATGTATTCGCCGACGGGCTGACGTTCGCGTGAATCCGTGGAGGCACAGCCTGCGACAAAGCCTACGGGCAGGGTAAGCATCAGCAGTAGAAGAGTTCGACCGGCGGTGTTCATGATTGGCTACTCCAGAATAGAAAAGACGCCCCTTGGGCTGCTGCCCGTCACGCGGTCGCTCGACAAGCGGTGCGCGGGCAGCCAGGGTGAAGTATTGGCGCGACTGGCCCGCCCCGTCGGTTCGCTACCGTACGGCCGCCCGGCGCGCCGGGCGGGCGATACTCTGCCCACGGCCTGGTAACGTGTCCGCTGCCTGAAGACCGATCACTTGGAGATCAACCCCGCCATCGAACGCTGGTTCAGCGCCCAGTCGCGGGAGGTGCTGCCCTTCCAGCGCGCCGCGTGGGCGGCCTCGCTCGCCGGACGCTCCGGGCTCATTCACGCCCCCACCGGCAGTGGCAAGACGCTGGCTGCCTGGCTGGGTCCCGTGCAGGCGCTGGCCGTCGAGTGTGCGGCGGCGCGTCCCCCCGGCTTGCGGGTACTCTGGATCACCCCGCTGCGCGCGCTGGCCGCCGATACCCGCCGCGGGTTGGCCGCGGCGCTCGAGGCGCTGGATCTGGACTGGCCGGTGGAACTTCGCAGTGGCGATACGCCGCAGGGGGTCCGCGCGCGCCAGTGGCGAAGCGCCCCCGTGGCGCTGGTCACCACGCCGGAGACCCTGTCGGTGATGCTGTCCACGAAAGGCGCGTCGGACTACTTCGCCCGGCTGCACACGGTCATCGTGGATGAGTGGCACGAACTCATCGGTGGCAAGCGCGGCGTACAGCTCGAGTTATGCCTGGCGCGCCTGCGTAGCCTGTCCCCGGGGCTGCGCACCTGGGGGCTGTCGGCGACTCTCGGCAACCTCGCGCAGGCGCGTGATGTCCTGCTCGGCCCCGGCGTCGCCGGTGAGCTGATCGAGGGTCAGGTGGCCCGGCCGGTGGTCATCGAGGCCCTGCTGCCCGAGGACCCGAGCCGCTTTCCCTGGGCCGGTCACCTGGGCGAGGTGCAGCTCGGTGCCGTGGTCCGGGCGCTGGAGGGTGCGGGCTCGACGTTGATGTTCACCAACACGCGCGCCCAGGCCGAGCGCTGGCATGCGTCCCTGGTGGCCGCGCGCCCTGACTGGGCCGACACGGTTGCGCTGCATCATGGCTCGCTGGACCGCGCGCTGCGCGAGCAGATCGAGGCGCGCCTGGCCGCCGGCGAGCTGCGCTGCGTGGTCTGTACGTCTTCACTGGATCTGGGGGTGGATTTCCATCCGGTCGAGCAGGTGCTGCAGGTCGGCAGCCCGAAGGGGGTCGCGCGTCTGCTGCAACGGGCCGGACGCAGCGGTCATCGGCCGGGTGGGGTCAGCCGGGTGCTCTGTGTCCCGACGCATGCCTTCGAGCTGATTGAGATTGCCGCCGCCCGCCGGGCGGCCAGCCGCGGCGAGATCGAGGCGCGTATCCCGCTCACGCTGTCGCTCGATGTGCTTGCCCAGCACGTGGTGACGCTCGCCGCCGGCGACGGCTTCCGTCCCGCGGCGCTGTTTGAGGAAGTCCGGCGCACCCACGCCTTCGCGGCGCTCAGCGTCGAACAGTGGCAATGGCTGCTTGAGTTCGTGACCCGGGGTGGGCCGGCGCTGGCCGCCTACCCCCAGTTTCGCAAGGTCGTCATCGGTGAGGATGGCCTCGCGCGCGTCGAGGACACGCGTATCGCGCGCCTGCACCGCATGGGCATCGGCACCATCAGCTCCGATCCCATGATGCAGGTGAAGTGGCTGCGCGGCGGACGGCTCGGCACCCTGGAGGAGAGCTTCATCGCCAGGCTCTCCCCGGGGGATCGATTCCTGTTCGCCGGGCGGGTGGTGGAGCTTGCACGCGTGCGCGACATGGTGGCTTACGTGCGTGCCGCAAAGGCGCGCACCCGCATCGTGCCGCGCTGGCAGGGTGGGCGCATGCCGCTGTCCACGGCACTGGCCGACAGTGTGCTGACGCTGTTCGGCGAGCTCCCGACCGGCCAAGTGGAGGCACCGGAACTGCCGGTGCTCGAGCCCATGCTGGCGCTGCAGGCGCGCTGGTCGCGGCTGCCTGCCCCCGGGGAACTGCTGCTCGAGTCCGTGGAGACCCGCGAAGGCCACCATCTGTTCATCTATCCCTTCGCCGGGCGGCTGGTGCACGAGGGGCTCGCAACCCTGTTCGCCTGGCGCCTGATGCGCGGTGTGCCAGCGACCTTCACGCTGTCGGTGAACGATTACGGGTTCGAGTTGCTGAGTCCGGAGCCTGTGGCCCTGTCGGCGGCGGCGCTGGCTGGTCTGCTCGATGACACCACTCTGCTCACTGACCTGCTGGCATGCATCAACGCTTCGGAAATCGCCCGCCGACAGTTCCGCGATATCGCGCGCATCAGCGGGCTGGTGTTTCAGGGCTATCCGGGAGCACAGAAGAGTACCCGCCAAATCCAGGCGTCCAGCGGACTGATGTTCGACGTACTCGCCCGCCATGACGAGGGCAATCTGCTGGTGGCGCAAGCCCGCCGCGAGGTGCTGGAGAGCCAGCTCGAGTTCGCGCGCCTCCGCGCCACGCTGGCGCGAATGCGCGCCCAGCGACCGATGCACTGTCGGCCTGCGCGGCTCACGCCGCTGGCCTTTCCGCTGTGGGCCGAGCGGCTGCAGACGCAGGTGATGTCCTCCGAGGACTGGCGCACCCGGGTCCTGCGCATGGCCGCGCAGCTTGAGCGGGCCGCCGATGCCGGCGCGACGAAGACCGGGGCCACACGTGGCTGACGGGGCCTACGAACTCGTGCTCGCCGGCGAACGGCTGCTGCTGCACCCGGCGCGTGCCGTGCTCTGGCCGGCGGCGCGCATGGCCATCGTCGCCGACGTCCATCTCGGCAAGGAAGGGGTGTTCGCCGCGCATGGGATGGCCGTGCCGCGCGGGCCGAGCGTCGACGATCTCGCGCGGCTCGGCGCGCTGGTCGATGGTCACGACTGCACGCGTCTGCTGGTGCTCGGCGATCTGTTCCACGGCGCCAGTGGCGTCGACGACGCCTTGCTCGTCGCGCTGGCGGCGTGGCGTGCAGCGCGCCCCACGCTGCGGTTGCTGGCGATCGCGGGTAACCATGACCGGCCGGCGATGCGCGCCCGCAGTGCGGGCCTGGTCGAGTGGTGCGAGGATGAGCTGCGGGAGGGTGGCTTCGCCTTCCGCCACGAACCCGGGAAGGCGGACGCGGCGTTCGTGCTCGCGGGCCACGTGCATCCAGCCTTTCGCCTGGGCAGCGCCGGGCGTGACCGGCTGCGCCTGCCCGTCTTCTGGCAGCGGCCGGGCTGCCTGGTGCTGCCCGCTTTCGGGAGTTTCACCGGGGGCTGGAACCTGCGCCCGGCAGCGGATGAACGCCTGTATGCCGTGGGGCCGGATGCCGTGCTCGCGCTGTAGCAGGCGGGCGCTGGCGGTTCGGGTGGGCAAGACTGGTATACTGAAACCCATGGAAATTCAGCGACCCACGCGGGTTTTTGCAGGTGTTCGGGCCGCGCCGGTGGTGCTTGCCGCCGTAGTGCTGGCCGGGTGCGCTGCGCTCGAAAGGGGGGGCGCGGGTGACGCGGCGGCCCTGCAGCTGCCCGAGCCTCCGCTTGCGCTGGAACAGGCGCCGCTGGAGACGTCACGCTTCGTCATCGCGGATCCCGGCGAGCGGCTGCTGGGTGAACTGCAGATCCTGCGCACCCGCAGCGAAGACACCTTTGTCGATATCGCGCGGGCCTACAATCTGGGCTTCGAGGAGCTCGTCGCCGCCAACCCGGGGATCGACCCCTGGCTGCCGGGAGAGGGCACGGAGGTGGTCCTGCCGACGCGCTTCATCGTGCCGCCCGGGCCGCGCGAAGGCCTGGTCGTCAACAACGCACAGATGCGCCTGTTTTACTTCGAGCCGCCGGCCGCTGACGGCACCCAGGTCGTCTATACCCATCCGATCGGCATCGGACGCATCGGCCGGGCGACGCCCACCGGGCAGAGCACCGTGATCGACAAGGCGACGGACCCCACCTGGTATCCGCCCCTCTCGGTGCGCCGCGAGCACGCCGAGCAGGGCGATCCGCTGCCAGCCATCGTGCCGCCGGGGCCGGACAATCCGCTCGGCAGGCATGTCTTGCGGCTTGGCCTGCCGAGCTATCTCATCCACGGGACCAACCAGCCGCCGGGGGTGGGCATGCGCGTGAGCGCCGGCTGCGTGCGCATGTTTCCGGAAGACATCGAGGCGTTGTATCCGCGGATTGCACTGGGCACGCCGGTGCGGCTGATCAACGAGCCGGTGCTCGCGGCCTGGCATGGCCGCCAGCTCTACGTCGATGCCCATGCGCTGCTGGAAGAGGACTCGCGCGACCCCGACACACTGCTGGTCGAGGTCATCGAGCAGGCGATGGCCGAAGCTGGCCAGCCGCTCGGGACCGTGGATTTCAGGCGCGCGGCGGAGGTGTTTGCCGAGGGCCGGGGGATCGCGCTGCCGACCCTGCGCAACAGCGCCGACGCCGGCGAGGTGCTGGCGTCGGCCCGTCGCGTGGAGAATGTGGTGGCACGCGGCGATCAGGAGCTGGCCGCGCTGCGCAGCACGGCCGACGACTGAGTTCGATGCCAGCAGATTCCCCGGGGAGCGTGTGGATTTCGCGATGGATATGAGCGAGTGGATGAAAGTCATGCTCGAGGAGATCGAGCGCAAGCGCGAGGAAGCGGAAGCGGCGCGTGAAGAACAGGCGGCCCGGGACCGCGAGGGCGCCCCGGCGGATACGGACTGAGCCCATGGCAGAAGAGACCCTGGCCAAACGCGTCGCCGCGGCCGGGCGGGAGGCGCGTGTCGTGCTGCTCGGCTCCGGTCTGACCGATTTCCGCGAGCCTGAGCAGCGCCTTGAGCAGGCGGGTGTCACTCACACCACGCTGCGGCTGTCCATGGGTCCCCAGGCCAACCGCGATGACTTCCGCGAGCTCACCGAGCAGACTGGAACGCGCTTGCTGCCCCAGTGTTTCCTCGACGGCAAGCATGTCGGCGGCCCGCTCGAGCTTTATGCGCGTCTTGGCCTGACCGCGCCCGTGGGCACCGGGAGTGGCGAGCGGCTCATCGGGCTCGCCCAGGCCCTCGGCTATGGTGGCCTGATCCCGTTTGTGGTTGGCGGCGCGATGGTCGTGTTGTTCGGCAATGGCCCGGTATTCGGGGTCGATCCGGTCTTTTTCGTCGCCAGCTACGCCGCGGTGATCCTGTCTTTCGTGGGTGCCGTCCACTGGGGGGTTGCACTGGCGGGGCCGGTACGTCCACTCAAGGCCCGATTCATGCTCGGCATGTCGGTGCTGCCGGCCCTGGTCGGTTGGCTCGCGCTGCTCGCGGGCCCGGAGTCCGCGTCGGCCATTCTCGTCCTGCTGGCCGGGTTCGTGGGCTGGTGGCTGTACGAATGGATGGTGCCCGGGAAGCGGATCCTTGCCCGCTGGTACGTCCGGTTGCGCCTGCAGTTGAGTGCGGTGGCCTCGCTGGTGCTGCTGGTGGTCTGGCTGCGTCTGCTGCTGGGTTGAATGCCCCAATCTGACCGTTCGGCCCAATATGTTGTGGTGAGGGCTGCAAGCGACACAAGCACTGGTATGATGGCCTGATTTGCGGCTCAGGCCATCATGGACGCCGGATCGCTCGAGACCTGGAATACGGGGATGACTGTCGGGGAGCACCCGGCGCCGGGCCAGCCCATCCCGGTCAGCCGGCCCTCGGTGGTGGCTTTCGTCGGTCGTGCGCGCCGCGGTCCACTGCATACCCCCATCGCAATCTCGCATCCCGCGGAATTCCAGAGCGTCTTCGGACCGGCCACGGCCTGGTCGTGGCTCGGTCATGCCGTCGGTCAGTTTTTCGAGCACGGCGGGCAGCGGGCGGTGGTCGTGCGCGTCGCCAATGGGGCGAGTTCTGCCACCCTGCATCTGCCGGCCGGTGACAGCCGCCTCGTGCTGCGCGCCCGCGATCCCGGGCGCCATGAACACCTGCGGGTGTCGGTAGATCATGATCGGGTGGAGGATGATCCGCTGCGTTTCAACCTGGTTGTCCAGCGCCTGAGCGACGAGCAGCCGCGCCGGGTCATCGACCAGGAGATCTTCCGCCGGCTCAGTGTCAAGCCCGCGGATGACGAGTATATCGGCAACGTACTTGCGGGTTCGGCGATGCTGCGCCTGGCTGGCGCGTGTCCGGCACAGCGCCCCGAGCGTACCGTGTCCAGCGCGCCGGGCGGTGTGGTCAGCTACATTGACCTCCGGCCGGATGGGCACGATGGCGACGATCTCTGTGACTACGATCTGGTGGGTTCCGCGGTCGAGCACACGGGGTTGTTCGCCCTGGCAGGCTGCGATGAGCTGTCGATGCTGTGTCTGCCGCCGCCCTCTCCCGGCCGCGATCTTGGCCTGCCCGCGCTGGTGGCCGCCGAGCACTTCTGTCGCCAGCGCTCGATGGTCCTGCTGATCGATCCCCCGCAGGCCTGGCGCGATGTCGACAGTGCGCTGACCG
This sequence comes from Gammaproteobacteria bacterium, assembly GCA_003567475.1. Classification (GTDB taxonomy): domain Bacteria; phylum Pseudomonadota; class Gammaproteobacteria; order Steroidobacterales; family PWYM01; genus PWYM01. The sequence continues at coordinate 38,913 of PWZL01000030.1, forward strand.
GCGCCGGGCGGCTCGGGTTCGCGAGCAGCCATGTGGTGAGCTACTACCCGTGGTTGCGCCGGCGTGGCGAGGGCCTTGGGCGGCTGGTGCCCGCGAGTGGCGCCATCGCCGGCATGCTGGCACGCAAGGACACCAGCGCCGGGATCTGGCGGGGCCTCGACTCGCAGACTGGCGTGCTGCGCGGTGGCTGGCTGCCGGCCGAGGATGTGCCGCCGGCGCAGGCGCTGCGTCTGCACCAGCGCGGTCTGAACGTGCTCGCGCGGACTGCGGGCGCCGGCGCGGTGTTTCGCGGCGACGTGACCCTGGCGGGCGGCACCGCAACTGTCCCGGAGTGGCAATCGTTGACCCGAACGCGGCTGGTGCTGTTCGTGCTGGAGGCCGTGGCACGATCGACGCGCTGGCTGGTGTTCGAGCAGAACGACCCCGTGCTGTGGGCACGGGTCCGGCATCAGGTGTCGGCGTTCCTGCAGCGGCTGCATGAGCAGGGGGCCTTTGCCGGGCTGACCCCGGAGCAGTCGTGGTTCGTCAAGTGCGACGCCGAAACGCAGTCCAAAAACCGCAGCGGTGAGCCGCAGCTGAATATCCTGGTCGGGCTGGCGCTCAGCCGTCCGGGAGAGTTTCTGATTTTCAGCATCGGGCACCGTCCGGCCGGGACGCGCATCAGCGCCATGCCCCTCACCCGCGGCCTCTCCCTCGCGGGTTGAGCGTTTTCGACTCGCGAACCGCGTGACGACTGTGCTATCGTCGAACCCTAGGTAGTTTTACGTATTGACGGGCGTACGGACCCACCGAGTGGTGTCCGTCGGGGGAGTCGATGAAGGCCATCTGGCACGATGCCATCCTCGCCGAGAGCGATGACACCCTGGTGATCGAAGGCAATCACTACTTTCCGCGCTACTCGCTGCGCCGCCATTTCCTGAAGGATTCTCCAACCACCTCGTTTTGCCCGTGGAAAGGCACCGCGCATTACTACACGGTTGCGGTGAACGGTGCGGTCAATGAGGACGCGGCCTGGTATTACCCCGAACCGCTGTCCGCCGCGGCTGAGATCCGGGGCCGGGTGGCCTTCTGGAAAGGGATCAGGATCGTCGAGTAGCGGGGGGCGGGCCGTAGCCGCCGCCGCCCGGCGTGGCGATGTCCAGGGCGTCGCCCGGCGCCATCTCGATGGCCGCGCAGGCGGGCAGCAGGCGGGTCTCGCCGCTGGCCCGGATCAGACGATTGACGCCAGGCTGGCCCGCCTCGCCTCCCGCCAGCCCGAAACCCCCGGCGCGGCGGTTGTTCGACAGGATGGCGGCGGACATCGGCACCAGGAAACGCAGGCGCCGGATGATGCCCGCCCCGCCCGGCTGCCTGCCGGGACCGCCTGAGCCCCGCCGGAGGGCAAACTGCTCGAGGCGCACCGGATACCGGAATTCCAGCACCTCGGCATCCGTGAGTCGCGAATTGGTCATGTGCGTGTGCACCGCGCTGGCGCCGGGAAAGTCCGCGCCCGCGCCGGCGCCGCCGCACAGTGTCTCGTAGTACTGATGTTCGCTGTTGCCAAATGTCAGGTTGTTCATCGTGCCCTGTGATCCCGCGAGCACGCCCAGCGCGCCGAACAGGGCGTCGGTGATGCACTGCGAGGTCTCGACGTTGCCGGCCACCACGGCCGCCGGGGGGCAGGGGTTCAGCAGGCTGCCTGGCGGGTTGATGATCGTGATCGGTTCGAGGCAGCCCGCGTTCAGCGGAATGGCCTCACGCACCAGGCAGCGGAACACATAGAGCACGGCGGCCTTCGCGACGGCGGCCGGCGCATTGAAGTTGCCCGTCCCCTGGGCTGAGGTGCCGGTGAAGTCCACCGTCGCCGTGCCTGCGCGGACATCGAGGCGCACGGCCACGACGACGTGTTCGCCCCCGTCCATCACCACTTCATAGCGGCCCTCGCCAAGACGGCCGATGACCTCGCGGACCGCGGCGGCGGCATTTTCCCGGATATGGCGCATGTAGGCGCGGACGGTATCCACCCCCCAGATGTCGAGCATCTGACCAAGCTCCTGTGCGCCGCGCGCGTTGGCCGCGAGCTGGGCCCGGAGGTCGGCCACGTTCTGACGGGGGTTGCGCGCCGGCCATGGGCCGGCGGCAAGCCGTTCGAGCAGCGCCTCTTCGCGGAAGCGGCCGTTCTCGACCAGGGGGAAGACATCGAACAGCACCCCCTCCTCATCGATGTGTCGGCTGTGCGGGGGCATCGAGCCGGGCGTGATGCCGCCGACGTCGGCGTGGTGCGCACGAGAGGCGACCCAGAAGGCCGGTTGCGGCTCCTTCGGCAGGAACACCGGTGAGACCACGGTCATGTCTGGCAGGTGCGTGCCGCCGTGGTAGGGATCGTTCAGCAGGTAGGCGTCTCCCGGGGCCACGCGCCCGCCGCGCCGGGCCATGACGGCAGCGACGCTCTCGCCCATCGAGCCCAGGTGGATCGGCATGTGCGGTGCGTTTGCCACCAGCCGGCCTGCCTCGTCGAACAGCGCGCAGGAAAAATCCAGCCGTTCCTTGATGTTCACCGACTGGGCGGTGTTCTCCAGCACCACGCCCATCTGCTCGGCCACATGCATGGTCAGCCGGTTGAAGATCTCCAGCACCACCGGGTCGGCGCGCTGCGCGTCGGTGCGCCTGGCTGCGGCGACGCGGTGGCGGCGTAGCAGCAGATGCCCCCACGCGTTCACCTCGGCCCGCCAGCCGTCCTCGATCACGGTGGTGGCCGTACACTCGACGATCACCGCCGGTCCGGTCACAAGCATGCCGGGTTGCAGCGCCTCACGGTCATGAAAGGGCAGCTCGCGCCAGCCGTCCGCACACCAGACCGGATGTCGGGCCAGCACCGGTGGTGAGGCGGTCGCCGGCGCCGGCGTGAGCCGCCGCTCGGCCGGGCGGGGCATGTGCCCGATGGCTTCCACCTGAACGCTCTCCACTACCAGGGCGCGGGTCTCGTCGCGGAAGCCGAACTGCCGGGCATGGATGCGGTGAAACGCCTCGCCCGCCGCCTCGATGGAGAGCGGGTCGGCGACGTCCACCGCGAGTGTGGTGTCGCTGCCGGCCAGGCGCAGCAGCAGCCTGTGTCGAAGTTCACGTCGCTCGAACACCATCGCCTGGGCCTCGAGCTCGGCTTCCGCGTCACCGGCCACGGTGGCCAGGAGCTGCGCGATGGCCGTCGCCTGGCCCCGCTCGAGCGCCAGCTCCGCCGTGCGTTCCCGCGCAACCCGGACATCCGCCAGACCCATCCCGTAGGCCGACAGCACGCCGGCCAGCGGGTGCACGAACACTTCGCGCATCCCCAGTGCATCAGCCACCCGACACGCATGCTGTCCGCCGGCGCCGCCGAAGACGCACAGCGCAAAGCGGCTGACATCGTGGCCGCGCTGCGTTGAGATCTGCTTGATGGCGCTGGCCATGTTTTCCACGGCTACGGCCAGTGCGCCCTCGGCCAGGGTTTCGGCGCTCACCGGCCTGCCAGTCTGGGCGCCGATGGTGGCCGCCAGTTCGGCGAAGCCGCTCCGCACCCCGGCGACGTCCAGCGGAGCGTCGCCTTCGGGGCCGAAGACCCGAGGGAAATGATCCGGCTGGATCCGCCCGAGGAGCACGTTGCAGTCGGTCACGGTGAGGGGCCCCCCGTTGCGGTAGCACCGGGGGCCCGGTTGCGCGCCGGCCGATGCCGGGCCGACCTGCAGACGGCCCTGGCGCCAGGTGATCACCGAGCCTCCGCCCGCGGCCACCGTGTGGATCCGGAGCATGGGCGATCGGACCCGGGTGCCGGCGATCACGGCATCGAGGGTACGCTCCAGTTCGCCCGCGTACAGGGAGACGTCGGTCGAGGTTCCGCCCATGTCGAAACCGATGACGCGTTCCAGGCCGGCCACGCGCGCGGTTTCGGCCATGCCGACCACACCGCCTGCGGGCCCGGAGAGGATGCTGTCCTTGCCCTGGAAGGCGCGGGCACGGGTCAGCCCGCCATGACTCTGCATGAACAGCAGCCGCTGAGCCGGCAGCAGACCCTCCAGACCCGCCAGCACCTGCGCCACGTAGCGCTGCAGCACGGGTGAGAGATAGGCATCGACGCAGGTGGTCTCTGCCCGCGGGACCAGCTTCATCAGCGGACTGACCTGATGCGAGACCGAGATCTGCGCAAAGCCGAGCTCGCGCGCGATGGCGGCGGCCTGGCGTTCGTGCAGCGGATGACGGTCGGCGTGCAGCAGCACGATGGCCAGCGCGTCGATGCCGCCCTCGCGCACCGGCCGCAGCGCCTGGCGGAGCGCGTCGGCGTCCAGCGCACGGATCACACGGCCGTCTGCCGCCAGGCGCTCGTCAGCCTCGACGATCTGTACGGGCAGCGGGCGGTGCTTGCGGATCTGCAGCGCGAACAGGTCCGGCCGCTGCTGATCGCCTATCTCCAGCGCATCCCCCAGCCCCCCGGTGATGACCAGGGCACAGGGCTCGCCCCGTCGCTCCAGCAGCGCGTTGGTCGCCACGGTCGTGCCCATGCGAACGCTGTCGATCGTCTTCGGAAGGTCCGGGTGGCGTTCCAGCAGCCGCAGAATGCCCGCCACTGCCGCGTCCCGGTAACGGGCCGGGTCCTCGGAGAGCAGTTTGGCGGTCTCGATGGCACCATCCGGCCGGCGGGCGACGATGTCGGTGAACGTCCCGCCGCGATCGATCCAGAATGCCCAGCGTCCTTCGGGCGCGGTCATCGTGTCGACCGCGCCCGAGGTCGATAGAACGCCCTCAGCTGCTCATGTACCGCCGGGTACTGGGCTCGGATGGCATGGGGGTCGGTGAAGAACCACTCGCTGGCCACCGCGAAGAACTCGCCGGGATCTTCGGCCGCGTAGTCGTCGAAAGGCAGCCAGTCATCCGCGTGATCCACCCGGCGGCAGAAGTCTTCATACGCCGCGCTGAAGGCATCCCGCCAGGCGGCCACCGACATGCCCGGGTGCAGCGGTGGCAGGCCGTTGGCGTCGCCGTTCTGCATGTCCAGCTTGTGTGCGAACTCATGGATCACCAGGTTACCGCCCAGACTCTCCCAGGCGCCACCGCGGGCACCATGCCAGGACAGCACCACCGGTCCGTCGGGCCAGGCCTCGCCCGACAGCGCGCGTTCGCCGCTGTGGACCACACCGGCCTCGTCGGTGTATTCGAAAGGCGCGACGAAATCATCCGGGTAGACCACCACGCTGTACCAGCCGCGGTACCAGTCCAGGCCCAGGTGCAGGATCGGCACGCAGGCCTGGACCGCGATGCTCGCACGCATCTCGTCACTGAGTTCGAGGCCGCCGGCACCGACAAGATCCTTGCGTTTGAGAAACTGCTCGGCGAGTTCCCGCAGCCGCAGCAGCTCGTCGGAGCCCAGATGCCGCAGCCACGGCAGGCTGCGAAGAATCGCCGACCACAGCGGGTCCGGGATCGGGACGCGCCCGCGACGGCGCCACCACGTGGCCAGCGAGGCAATCACCGTCGACTCACCGACAGACGGGTCGGACGACCGCGGTCAACCGGCCGGATCCGGTGCCGCGAGCAGTCCGGCACGGGTTGCCAGCGCCACCGCGTGGGTGCGGTTTACGGCGTCGAGCTGGCGGATCGCCGTTTTCATGTGGAACCGGACGGTTTCGACGGAGCGGTCGATTCTCTGCGCGATGGCCCGGTCCGAGAGTCCACCGGCGGCCAGCTGCAGACACTCCAGTGCGCGCGGCGACAGGGGGCCGGAGGCCCGCCAGCCGCCGCAGTGATCGAAGATCTCGAAGAATTCCCGCCCGAAACCGCGCATACGTTCCAGCTGCTGCGGCTCGATCACGGACAGGGTCGGCGCCATCCAGCTGAGACACCCGATACGGCCAAATGGCCGGCGCACCGGCACGGTCACCCCTTCGCTCACCCCATGACGTCGCAGGTAGGACAGGCCCGCGGCCTGGCGGGCCGTCAGTCCGCGGGTCGTCGTCGGGTGGCTCTCGGGCAGCGTCCAATGCACGACGGTATCTGGCTCAAGGGGGCGATCCTGCAACGGAAAGTGACTAGCCAGGCCATTGCGAAGCCAGCCGTTCAGAAAGTCCTGCGGCCAGCCGAAACGTCTGGCCCAGGTGGTGGCGTCAGCCAGGCGTGGGGCGACAGGCGTGTCCACCTGGTCTCGAAACCCGACGATGGCAAAGCCGAACACACCACGACTTTCGGCCAGCAGCTCGAGGCATTCGACGCCGCTGCATGCGGCGCGCAGATCCTGGAAAAGGCGCTCTTCGGTGGACATTCGGCCGTCCGGGAGTTCTCGTCAAGCCTACCCGATCGGGTAGGTCTGGCTGATGACGCCATTGTATACACTCCAGCGCTTCATGTGCCCGAGATGGAGGGATCCGAGATGAGCACGACACGACGCCTGGGGACTCTGGGAGCGGTTGCCTCCGCGGTGGCTGCGGCACTGTCCGCCGCGCCGGCAGCGGCGCAGGGTGCCTCCTCGGTACTCGACGAGATTACCGTCACCGCGCGCAAACGCGACGAAAGCCTGCTCGAAGTGCCGCTGACGGTCACGGCCTTCTCGGAGGAGGATATCGCCCGCATTGGCATTCGCAGTCTTGAGGACATCTCCGATTTCGCTCCTGGCCTGTTCTACTCGACCATGGGCAGCCAGCGGGGCGGGCGGTCGGAGTCGGTCGTGCGCTTTCGTGGCATGGACATCAACGACGTTACACCGGTGCGCCAGCTGGCGTCCGTGTTCGTGGACGGCGTCTACGTATCCGGGGGTCTCTCCAGCATCAGCATGGAGGACGTTGCCCGGGTCGAGGTGATCAAGGGCCCCCAGAGTGCCTACTTCGGCCGATCGACCTTTGGCGGCGCAGTTAATTTCGTCACCCGCAGGCCCGCCGAGCGTCTTGAAGGGCAGGTCAACGTGACCGCTGCCGAAGACGGCGAATACGATGTCAGCGCCTCCGTGGACGTGCCGCTGGTCGACGACCGCCTCGCAGCCCGACTGACAGCGCGCTACTACACCACCGACGGCCGCTGGCGCAGCGCAACCGATGGAGGGCGGCTGGGTGAGGAGGAAACCCGCTCACTCGCCCTCACCGTCAACGCCCGCCCGACCGACGCGTTGGAGCTGACGTTCCGCGGGTTCATCTCCGAGGACGAAGATGGGCTGCCGCCGACCTTTGCGCTGGACGGCAGTTTCCACAACTGCGGACCGTTCTTCGAGGGCGGCCGAACCTACATCTGCGGCACGCTGCCCCGCGTCCGGGACATCGAGATCAACACGGTGCTCGACGGCGAGCCGCGGGACATCTATCTCAACAATTCGCGCAACAGCGAGGCGCTCGAGCGTGGCCCCGGGCTGAGCGGCATGGGCCTGCGACGCAAGATGCGCCGCGTCAGCCTGTCCGGCGACTGGGACATCGCCGACACTGGAATGGTGCTGGCGGGTGCGGCGAGCTACAACCGGCTCGAACAGCGCCGGCTGATGGACCTTGACTACACCGGTGCGCAGGTCTGGCTGGAAGGTAATTTCCAGGATATCTCCGATACGGGTCTGGAACTGAGGCTGTCCGGCGGGGGCGACAGATTCGACTGGCTGGTCGGCGTCAGCCGTTTCGCGCTCGACTTCGACACCACCAGTGGTGCCTCTATCGGCTATCTCTATCCGAACCCCGTGTTCGTCAACGGGTTCTTCCTGGACCAGGCGGTCGTAACCGATGAGGTCACCACCAACGCGGTATTCGGCGCCGTGTCCTACGACCTCACCGACACCGTCAACCTGAGCGTCGAGACTCGCTACCAGCGCGACAGAATTGACCAGGGCCAGGTCGCCGATACCGCTGTCCGCGAGACCTTCACCAATTTCCTGCCGCGTGTGATCCTGCAGTGGCAGCCGACCGCCGACACCAACCTCTATGCGACCTTCGCGAAGGGCAACAAGCCCGGCAACTTCAACATCAGCCTGCTCTCGCTGACAGCCGAGCAGCGAGAAGAAGTCCGCCAGCAGACCGGGGCCGTCGAGTTCGTGGATGAGGAGGAGCTCAAGAACTTCGAGCTCGGTCTGAAGCAGCGCCTGTTCGACGGCCGCCTGTTCGTCGGTGTCGCCGCGTACTATATGGAGTGGACCAACCAGCAGACGCGCACGACCGCGGTGATCACAGATCCGAACACCCCCGCCGGGTTCCGGACCACGCCGGTGATCGTGACGGCCGGCAAGACCGATCTCTGGGGTGTCGAGCTCGAGAGCACCTTCCAGGTTACAGACCGGCTGTTCCTGCGTGGCGCCTTCAACTGGGCGGCGTCCGAGTACAAGGACTTCGAATGTGGCTTCTGCGAGCGGGTCACGGGCACGGTCGACGTCCGCGGCAACGAAACACCGCGCTTTCCGAAGTACTCCGGCAGCCTCGGTGCCGAGTGGATCGACCAGGTCAATGCCGAACTCGACTACTTTCTCCGTGCCGACGTTATCTACACCGGCAGTGCCTGGGACGAGGCCTTCAACCTGGCGAAAACAAGTGATTACACCCTGGTCAATGCCCGCGCCGGCCTGCAGGCCGACCGCTGGCGTGCAGAGGTGTTCGTGACCAACCTGTTCAACGATCGCAATTACCGTTCCGCCGCCCGTTTCACGGACTTCACGACCGGTACCTTCAACCTCAGCGACTTTGTCACCAATGTCACCCCTGCCGATCCCCGGAAGCTGGGTGTGCGCCTGAGTTATCGCTTCTGAGTCTGATGGGGTCAGCGACCATGGTCAGCAGGCGCCGTCTCCTGGCCGCCGCCGGTGCGGCGGCGGCCTCGGTCTCACTGCCGCTGCGAGCTGCACAGGCTGCTGGCCAGTCCTGGGATCTGCTGATCATCGGCGGCGGAACCGCGGGCCTGCCGGCCGCTATCGCGACTGCCCGTGCCGGCGGGCGTGTGCTGATCGTCGACAAGGCACCGCGACTCGGTGGCACCCTGTGGTTCTCGGGGGGGCAGATGAGCGCCGCGGGAACACGGTTGCAGCGGCAGCTCGGTATCGAGGATTCGCCTGCCGATCATCTGGCCGATATCCAACGGCTAAGCCGCGACACGGCCAATCCCGAAATCGCGGGGCTTGCCGTTGAGCACGCCGCCGAGACGATCGACTGGCTGCTCGACCGGGGGCTCGAGTTGATGGAAGGACATCCGGTCGTCGGCACCGGGCACGAGCCCTACCTGGTCCGTCGGGTTTATGGACCGCCAGGCCGTGGCCCAGCGATCCTGCGCCTCCTGGAGGAAGCGCTCACCGGCAGTGCAGGGGCTGTTCGCACGATGACCTCCACTGCGGCGGTGGAACTCATCCAGGATCGTCGTGGGCGGGTCCGTGGTGCGCTATGCCGCTCGGATGGGTCGGCACCGGTCGAGTTTCATGCGCGCGCCGTGCTGATCGCCAGCGGCGGGCACAACGCCAACCCGGAACTGTTCGAGGCCTTGACCGGTGTGCCGCTGTACCGTGCCGCCTGGGTGGGTGAAAACACCGGTGGTGGTCTGCAGCTCGGTCTGTCTGCCGGTGGGTTCGTGCAGGGCGGTGAGCATTACCTGTGTGATTTCGGCAGTATTCCCGCAAGCCTGGATTGGCCGGCCAACGAGTTCGCGCGCTCGGTGCACCATCCCCAACGCCGCGCTCCCTGGGAGTTGATCGTCAACGTCGAGGGTGAGCGTTTCCTGCGCGAGGATGAGCCGAGTGTCGACCTGCGCGAACGGGCGCTGCTGGAGCAGCCCAGCCAGCGCTACTGGCTGGTGTTCGACCACGCCGCACTGACGCGTGCCCCGACGCTGATTCACTCGGCGCCGCCGGCCAGCGGTGCCTGGGATACCGGGCGGCTGCTGGGGACATTCGCGTCGCGCCATCCGGCATTCCGCTCGGCGGCCAGTCTGGAGGCGTTGGCAGAGGCCTGCGGGATGCCTGCGGAGCGCCTCGTCGGCACTGTCGACGACTACAACACGGGCGTGGCGCGAGGAAACGACCGGTTCGGCAGGCGACATCTACCGCGGCCTCTTGGCGAGCCGCCGTTCTATGCGATCCTGCACCAGGGCAGCAGTCTGTTGTCCTGGGCCGGCCTGGCTGTCGACCGCACGCTTCACGTGATCCGCACCGACGGCTCGCCCATCGCGGGGCTGTATGCTGCGGGAGAGGTGCTCGGCAAGGGCCAGCTGTCCGGGCAGTGTTTTGCCGGCGGCATGATGGTGACGCCGGCCCTGACATTCGGCCGCCTGGTCGGCGAGCGGGTGATGGCCGAAGGCTGAGCGTCGCTGCCTTCGCCATGTCGTCCCCGCTTGATGGTCGACAGTGCTACGCTCCCGGCCGTGCCGGACTGACCTGAGGAGAACATCCATGCGCATGCCCGCCATCGTGTCGCTGCTGGTCCTGGGCGGCCTTTCGCTCGACGCGGCCGCCTGGGAACCCAGGCTCTTCGACCCGTCCGGCTACTCGCAGACGGTGACGGCCTGTGATGAGCTTGCCGCGCATCCGCTGGATCCATTCAAGGTTGCAGCAGGCCATTCGCAGGGCGATGTCGATCTCGCCGCGGCGGTGCCCGCCTGCGAGGCGGCCGTGGCGGCGGACCCGGACAACCCGCGTCTCAACTATCAGCTCGCACGGGTCTACGGGTACAGCGGCCAGGGACACAAGGCCTATCCATACCGGAACCGCGCGGTCGAGGCCGACTATCCCCAGGCGCTGTTCGTGGTCGGGTTTCTCCACATGTTCGGGCTGAACGAACAGCCGCTGGATCGCTGCCGTGGGGGCGAGTTGATTCGCCGGTCCGCGCTGTATGGCCGCTCGGCCGGGCTGGTCAGCTTTCCGCGTTATGCGCTGCAGGGCCACTTCGAGACCTGCGAGTGGCCGATCGAGCCTGCAGAGCTGCTGGGTTTTCTCGACTATGCCGATCGCCGGTTCGGGCGGGACTTCTACCGAGGCATGCTCATCGAGTTGCTGGCGGAGCAGGTGCGGGCGCGCTGGCCCGAGGATGCGCCGGACGCCGGTTGACCGCGCGGGGCTGCGCCCCGGCCGCATCTGGCCTGCGGCGGCTGTGTTCACGCGTGGCCGGGCGTACAATGAGTGTCCGCGCTCAACCCGGAGAACCGCATGCTTGCCGACCTGTTCGAGACCCTGAGGACGACGCCCGAAAAGCTCATCGATCGCCACCATGAAGGCGACGAGGCGCTGATGAGCCTGGTGCGCCGGGTGGCGGCCGAGCCGGACATGAGTCCGCGGGAATATCTCGCCATGGCCGTGGACAACTTCGTGGACAGCACGTCGGAGTCGGACTGGCTGCCCATCGCCCAGCGCCTGCACCAGCAGGAGGACCCTGAGCGCTCCTGCATGCACGAGATTGTCCGCGGCCAGATCGAGCGTGATCGAGCCTAGGCCTCCGGTCTGTTTTTCCCATGGCAAGGAGAGCGGGCCATGGGGGACCAAGATCCGCCGGCTTGCCGACGAGGCCGAGGCCCTCGGCTGGCCTGTGGAATCGCTCGATTATCGCGGCATGGGGGTCGACGAACGGGTCGCCCGGCTGGCGGCCTGGCGCGACACCTGCGCGGTGGCGCCGGTGCTCGTGGGTTCCAGCATGGGCGCTCATGTGGCGCTGACGCAGGCGGAGCGTGCGTCCGGGCTGTTTCTGATGGCACCTGCCGTCTATATGCCCGGCTACGAGACGGCGACCCCGGCCGCGCCGCCAGGCGTCCCGATGACGATCGTCCACGGCTGGGCGGACGAGGTGGTCCCGGTCGATGGCGTACTGCGCTATGCGCGCGAGGCCGGCTGCACCCTTCACCTGCTGCCGGGCGATCACCGACTGCTCGAGCAGCTTGACCTGCTTGCCGCGCTGTTCAGGACCTTCCTGCAGGCCCTGAGGCCCTGACCCACGAAGCAACAAGGTATGCCATGCCCCCACTGACGGAACGGATTCCGGAACCCGAACTGATGGAGGCCGCCGACCAGGCGGCAGCCTACGCCGCCGCCGATTTCGAGTCGGCAAACAGCGCCTTCATCGGTCACCTCGATACCCTGCTTGGTGGTCGCCCGCTGGTGGGTCCGGTGCTTGATCTTGGCTGCGGCCCGGCCGATATCTGCCTGCGGGTCGCCCGCAGCCACCCGGGCGCCGACATCCATGCGCTGGACGGCTCCGAGGCGATGCTGGCCTGTGCCCGCGAGCGTCTTGGCGCAGCCCCCGAGCTGGCCGGGCGCATCCGCCTGCTGCACGACACCCTGCCCGTGGAGATGCTGCCCGCGCGGCATTACGAGCTGGTGATGAGCAACAGCCTGCTGCACCATCTGCACCAGCCGGCCGTGCTGTGGGACACAGTGCGCCGGTTCGGTCGCAGTGGCACGCGGGTGCTGGTGATGGATCTGTTCCGACCGGACTCGACCGAGGCCGCGGCGGCGCTGGTGCGGACCTGGTCGGGCGATGAGCCGGAGGTGCTGCAGCGCGATTTCTACAACTCGCTGCTGGCGGCTTTCACGCCCGCGGAGGTCGAGGCGCAGCTCGCAGGCGCCGGCCTGAGCATGCTGGAGGTGCGCGTGGTCTCCGACCGGCACCTGCTGGTGGCCGGACAGCTGCCCTGACGCGCAGCCCGGAGCGGTCACCCTGTGGCCGGTGCAGGCGTGCTCAGCGGTTCGTCAGCAGCTGGATCAGCCCGGGGAATGCAGGGTGTTCGTGGGTGACGACGAATACGGGAATCCCCTGGAGATAGTCCCGATACCTGCCCTTGGCGCTGAAACGCTCGCGAAAGCCTGAGCGCTGCAGCCGCTCGAGCATGCGCGGCAGAATCCCGCCAGCCAGATACACGCCGCCGCGGGCGCCGGCGGACAGGGCCAGGTTGCCGGCGATGGTGGCCAGCATGCGCAGGAACATCTCGACGGCGGCGTCGGCCTCCGTATCGCCCCGCAGTGCGCGCGCCGTGATCTCCGCCGGATCCAGTGTCTCCACGCTGCGACCCTCCACTCGGGCCAGCAGGCGGTACAGCAGGGCAAGCCCAGGTCCCGAGACCAGTCGCTCTGCCGACACATGGCCATGCTCGCGCCGGGCCTCGGCGATGACCGCGGCCTCGCGCTCGTCGGCCGCCGCCAGGGTGACGTGTCCGCCTTCGGCCGCGACCGCGCTCCACCCCCCGTCGTCGCAGGGCACCAGCAGCCCCGTGCCCAGGCCGGTGCCGGGGCCGAGTACGATGCGCGGACTGCGGGGGTCGCCGAGGCCCTCGCCGAGCGCACGGAGGTCCTGGGGCTTGAGCCGCAGCAGCGCCCAGGCCAAGGCCGTGAAGTCGTTGACCACGTGCAGCCGCTCGACACCCAGGGTCCGCGCCAGCCGCGCGCGTGAGAAGGCCCAGTCGATGTTGACCATGGTGACCTGGTCGGTGAGTACCGGACCGGCGACACACAGCGCCGCATGGCGCAGTCGCGCCGGTCGGCCGACCTCGGCAAGGTAATGGACCAGCGCTTCGGTGAGGCCGGAGAACCGTTGATTGACCAGTTCCCGAACCGCGGTCACCCGGCCGCTGTCGACCAGCGCGCAGCGCGTATTGGTGCCACCGATGTCGGCAATCAGGTCGAGCATGCTCCGCTCCGCTCCCGCATGTCTTCCAGCGCGCCGACGAAGCGTGTTCGCCAGGCGTCGATATCGTTACGGCGCAGCACCTCGAGCATGGCGGCATGGCGCTCGCGCCTCTCGGCCAGCGGCATTTCCAGTGCCGTCTGGATGCCCTCGGCAACGCCGTCGGTATCATAAGGGTTGATCAGCACCGCCTGCTCGAGTTCGTAGGCGGCGCCGGCCAGCGTCGAGAGCACCAGTACGCCGGGGTCCGCCGGATTCTGTGCGGCAACGTATTCCTTGGCGACCAGGTTCATGCCGTCGCGCACCGGCGTGACCAGTCCGACCCGGGCCTCGCGATAAAGCGCCATCAGCATGCCGCGATCGAAGCCGCGGTTGAGGTAGCGAACCGGCACCCAGTCGATCTCGGCGAAGCGCCCGTTGATATGGCCGGCGATGCGCTCGAGTTCCTCGCGGATCTCTGCATAGGTCCTGACGCCGGTGCGGGTCGGTGGGGCGATCTGCAGCAAGACGACGTCGCCACGGTTGCCCGGGTAATGCTCCAGCAGCCGCTCGTAGGCGTTGAAGCGTTCCGGCAGTCCCTTGCTGTAGTCCAGGCGGTCTACGCCGATGATCATGCGTCGCCCGAGCAGGCTCTGGCGCAGCCGCTCCACCGGCTTCTTCCCGGCGTTTTCGACCCCGAGTCTGGCACAGCTGTCGACCTCGATGCCGATCGGGAAGACATCGGCCCGCAGCGTCCGATCGCCCGCCCGGATGCGCCCGTCACTGAGGATCTGTCCGCCAATCTGCGGCTGGGCGATGCATTCCTGGAACGCGCGAAGATCGCGCTGGGTATGGAAACCGACGACGTCATAGCTGCACAGGCACCGCAGCAGATGTTCGTGCACCGGCAGGGCGCGTAGCACGTCGAAGCTCGGAAAGGGCACATGCAGAAAAAAACCGATCGGCTGGGTCACGCCCGCCCGGCGCAGTTCGGCGGCCAGGGGGATGAGGTGGTAGTCGTGGATCCAGAGGATGTCATCAGGTTCCAGCAGCGGCACGAGCTTGCGGGCGAACAGCGCATTGACGCGCAGGTAGGCCTCGAAATTGTGCCGGTTGTAGCGGAAGAACCCGAGCAGGAAGTGAAACAGCGGCCAGAGTGTTTCGTTGCTGAAGCCGTTGTAGTAGGCGTCGAACTCGCTGGCATTGAGGTTGATGGTGGCGTAGGTGACGTTACCGGCCGTCTGCAGTCGTGCATCGTGGGGTTCGCTGTCGGTGGTCTTGCCATCCCAGCCAAACCAGATGCCGCCGTGCTCCTGCAGTGCCGCCAGCACCCCCACGGCCAGCCCGCCGGCGGCCTGGCCACCCCGCGGGATGGCCACCCGGTTGGATACCGCGATCAGTCTGCCGCTCATCCGTACTCCCCTGCACCCGCCGGATGCAGCTACGCTAGAACGCCTCTTCCCAGGGTCGGCTGAGGCGCATCGCTGCGTTGATGATACCGACCATGCTGTAGGTCTGCGGGAAGTTTCCCCACAGTTCGCCCGTCGCTGGATCGATGTCCTCCGACAGCAGCCCCAGCGGATTGCGGTGGGCCAGCATGTTTTCGAACAGCTCGCGCGCCTCATCGCGACGACCGGTCGCCGCCAGCGCATTGATGTACCAGAACGTACAGATGTTGAAGGCGTTCTCCGGCATGCCGAAGTCATCGGCGGCACCGTAGCGGAACAGGAACTTGCCGCGTCGCAGCTGCTTCTCGATCGCGCTCAGGGTGCCGCGCATTCTTGGGTCGTCGGCGGGCAGGAAGCCGAGCTCGTGGAGGGTCAGCAGGCTTGCATCCATTTCCGTACGGCCGAAGCTCTCCGTGAAGCTCTGCTGCTCCTCGTCCCAGGCGCGGGCACAGATTTCGGCATGGATATGCGAGGCACGGGCCTGCCAGTGCTTCGCCAGTCCGGGCTGCTCGAGCACAGCTGCGATCCGCGCGAGCC
This sequence comes from Gammaproteobacteria bacterium, assembly GCA_003567475.1. Taxonomy (GTDB): domain Bacteria; phylum Pseudomonadota; class Gammaproteobacteria; order Steroidobacterales; family PWYM01; genus PWYM01. Next base: position 54,430 of record PWZL01000030.1, read on the forward strand.
GATCACAGGCGGCCCAGCACATCACCGCCGAGAAGGTGTGGACCCGTTGTCTGCCGCGGTATTCCCACAGGCCGGCGTCGGGCTGATCGAAGCGCCGTGCGGCCTGCTCGCCCAGTCGTTGCAGCATCTCGAAGGTGGCCTGCTTGCTGTTGGCGGGCAGCCGACGGTCGAAGAACACCTGGGCCGATGACAGCACCACCGCACCGTAGACATCGTTCTGGACCTGCTCCCAGGCCTGGTTGCCGACCCTCACCGGCCCCATGCCCCGATAACCAGGCAGGCTTGTGACCGTCCGCTCGAACAGGCGAGACTGGCCGCTGATGCCATAGAGCGGCTGCAGACCCTGGTCTTCGTCCATGCTGGAGGCGACGTTGATGATGTAGCGCAGATACGCCTCCATGGTCTTGGTTGCGCCCAGTCGGTTCAGTGCGTGGACCACGAAATAGCTGTCACGCAGCCAGCAGTAGCGATAGTCCCAGTTGCGCCCGCTGTGAGCGGCTTCGGGAATCGAGGTGGTCAGGGCTGCGAGTACGGCGCCCGTGTCTTCATATGCGCAGAGCTTGAGGGTGATGGCCGCGCGGATGACTGCATCCTGCCACTCGAAGGGAATCGCCAGCGAGCGGACCCAGTGCTGCCAGTAGCTGCGAGTCTCGCGCAGCATATGCCAGGCGCTATGCCCCGGGTTGTCGGTCAGGGTCTCGTCGGGCCCGAGCAGCAGGTGCAGAGGACCTTCAGGGACAAACTCGTACTCCTCGAGAATGGCGCTGATGGGACAATCGGTGGTCAGACGCAGTGTGAAGCCCGGGGAGACGAAGCGCACGTGGTTGCTGCCAAAGGTCGTGGCCGGACGCGCGGCGCCCCAGTCGTGGGCCGGGCGAAGGCTGATGCGGATGCGCGGGGTGCCAGACAGCGGTTCGATCATGCGCACCAGCATCACGGGTCGGAAATGCCGTCCGAACTGCTGATAGCGGGGCGCAAAGTCGCGGATACGGATCGCCCCGCCCTTGCTGTCGCGCAACGTCGTGACCAGCACCGCGGTATTGGTCTCATAATGCTGCTCGCTCTCCACCAGGTCGTGCAGATGGACCTCGTAGCTGCCGGACTCCGGGGCGCTCTGGTCGTGCAACAGCGAGCAGAACGCCGGGTCGCTGTCCATCCGCGGCAGGCAGCACCAGGTGATTCGCGCGGTCCTGTCCAGCAGGGCTGCGATCTGGCAGTTGCCGATGACTGCAAGGTTCAGGTCGGACATGAGTGGCCTCCGTGCCGGGGATAAAGAGTCAGTTCAGCCACTGTCGCAGGCAGGCATGCACCGCGGTGACGTCTGGCAAACAGTAGCGTGCCTGGCTCTGATCGATGGTGCCCACCCGCACGGTCAGGCCGCCCATGGTGTTGACGGCCTGGAAGCCCGCCTCGTCGGTGACATCATCGCCGATGAATACCGGGGTGCGCGCGCGATAGGGGGGGTCGGCCATGAACGCCTGGATGGCACGTCCCTTGTCGCTGCCTGCAGGCATGAACTCGAGCACCATCTTGCCCCGGAGCAGTCGCGTCTGCGGGCCGAGTGACTCGATAAGGCCTTCGGCCAGTGCAATGGCAGCCTCGGCCTGGCCGGGCGCGTTGCGGTAGTGCAAGGCGATCGCAGAACCCTTGTCTTCCACCACCACCCCGTCATGGCGTCGTGCGAAGGTCTGGAGCCGGGGTGCGAGCCGGTCATGCCAGCCTGGGGGCGGCGGCGCATGGTGTTCGCGGGCCTGCGCATCACGCCGTTGCAGGCCATGCACGCCCGCCGCAGGCAGCCGCAACGGGCTGAAGAGTTGGTCGAGATCAGCCAGTGTCCGACCGCTGACCAGCGCAAGGGCGCCGGCCAGCCGCTCGCCGGCATGCTCCAGCAAAGCTTTGGTGGCCGCGCTCACGGTGACCGCGTCCGGCTGGGGCGCAAGCTCCAGCAGCGTTCCGTCGACGTCCAGAAACAGGGCCGCCTGCGCAGGTGGCGGCATTTGCATCACAACCATCCCGCCACGATACCTGTTGCCGTGTGCGCCGGAAAGCCACGGTCACGCCGCCGGTATTGATACCATGGTCTGCGGCAATCGCTGTTGCCGTGGGAGAGGAGGGCGCGAACCTTGCGCTGGCTGGACATGATCGCCGCGCCTTGGCGCGGTCTGCTGCGCGGGCTGGCGAAACTCTGGGTGCGCTTCAATGTGGCACCGCCGGAGCCTGAGCGGCTGGATATTCCATCGGCCGGCGTATGCTACGTGCTGGAGAATGAGCTCCTGCTCGACGAGGCCCTGCTCGATGCGGCCTGCCAGCGGCACGGCCTGCCGCGCCCCGGTGCCGAGGTGCTGCTCGGGACCTCGCGGAATCTCTTCGGTGTCCGTCGTTACCGTGACCGTCTGGTGCGCCGCCCCTTGCCAGAGGCTTCGCCGCGCCTCGCGCGGCTGGTCGATGCCCTGTTGGCCGACCCGAGCGCCAATGCGACGCTCGTGCCCGTGGTCGTGTTCTGGGGCCGTGCCCCGGCTCGCGAGGATTCCTGGCTCAAGCTGCTGTTCGCCGAGCAGTGGGGTCTGGCGGGGCGGCTGCGCCGCGTGCTGGTGTTTCTGCTGCATGGCCGCAACGTGCTGGTGCAGTTCGGCCAGCCGATGTCGTTGCGTGAACTCATCGCCGGCCAGACGCGTGCAGAGCTTGCGGTACGCCGAACCTCGCGACTCCTGCGCACCCATTTCCGCAATGCTCGCGCGGCGGTGATCGGTCCGGATCTCTCGCATCGTCGCAGCCTGGTGGCCCAGCTGCTGACCACCGCCCCTGTGCGCCAGGCCATCGATGATGAGGTGGCCGCGACCGGGCAACGCCACGGGCGCGTGCGGGAGCGGGCACGCCGCTATGGCCTGGAGGTTGCTGCCGACTATTCCTACCCGGCAATCCTGCTGTTCGAGAAGCTGCTGACCTGGCTCTGGACCCGCCTCTACGACGGCATCGATCTCCACCAGATCGACCGCCTCGGCACGACCGCGCGGGACCACACGCTGGTCTACGTGCCCTGTCATCGCAGTCACATGGATTACATGATCCTGTCTTACGTGGTGTACAAACAGGGCCTGGCCATTCCCTTCATTGCTGCCGGCATCAATCTCAACCTGCCCATGATCGGGCCGATGCTGCGGCGGGCCGGGGCCTTCTTCATTCGCCGGAGTTTTGCCGGTAATGCGCTCTACACGGCCATGTTCCGTGGCTATCTCTCCGCCATGCTCAGCCGGGGACACCCGATCGAGTATTTCATCGAAGGCACACGCAGCCGCACGGGACGGGCGTTGCCCCACCGCACCGGAATGCTCTCGATGACCGTTCACAGCTACCTCTGTCAGCCGTCGCGGCCACTGGCCTTCGTCCCGGTGTACTTCGGTTACGAGAAGCTGGTCGAGGGCCAGAGTTATCTCAGTGAACTCTCGGGCCAGGGCAAGAAAAAAGAATCGGTGCTCGGACTTGTCCGCTCGCTGCGTACGCTGCGTGAGCAGTTCGGCAGAGTGCAGGTGTCGGTCGGTGAACCGATCGAGCTGACTGGCCTGCTGGATCGTCATCGGCCCGACTGGCGACGCCTGGAATTCTCCCTGGACCACCGGCCCGGGTGGCTGAACTCGCTGGTCGACGAGCTGGGCCGGGCTATTCTCGTGCGAATCAACGCAGCGGCGGTGCCGAACCCCGTCAACCTCGTCGCCCTGGTGCTGCTGGCCATGCCCAAGCAGTCGATGGTGGAGCGCGAACTCGCGGTGCAGATCGAGCTCTACCAGCGGCTGCTGGCCCGACCGCCATGGTCAATCGGCGCGCGCCTGCCCGCGCTGGAGGCGCCGGCGATGATTCAACGCGCCGAACACCTGGGTCTGGTGCTCCGACACGCGCATCCGCTTGGGGACGTGATTCACATGGATGAGCGCCGCGCGGTGCTCGCCACCTACTTCCGCAACAATGTCCAGCATCTGCTGGCGCTGCACGGCCTGGTGGCCTGCTGCTACATGAATCACCGCAGTCTTGGCTTGCGCCGTATCCGCCGACTCATCCGGCTGGTCTATCCCTACGTGGCCGGTGAACTGCGGCTGCCCTGGGATCGACGTGGGTTGCGCCGTGCGCTCAACGAGACGCTGGCGGGGATGGGTGATGCCGGCCTGCTGCGCGCCGGGCGCAATGGTCGCATCTGGAGCCGGGCGCGGGCAGGCTCGGCGTCGACCGCCCAGTTGCTGGTGCTCGGACAATCGATGATGCCCACCCTGCAACGCTATTATCTGGTGATCGCCCTGCTGCTGCAGGCCGGCCCCGGGCGCCTGCGGCGCAGCGAACTGCTGGACCTGGCCCAGCAGGTGGCCGAGCGGCTGTCACTGGTCTTCGAGCTGCATTCGCCGGATTTCTTCGATCGTGCCGTGCTGTCCCAGTTCATCGATGGCTTGAGAGCCCAACAGGTGATCAGGGTTGATGCTGACAATCGCCTGCACTTCGACGAGGCCTTGCGCGCCGTCGATGAGGACGCGCGACAGATCCTGGGCGCGCAGATTCGCCAGTCACTGCAGCAGGTGATTTCGCTGGAGACGCCCCAGGCCACGGTCGAGCCGGAGGACGAACATGACGCCGCCGCTTGAGGGCGAAACAGCGGCGCTACCGATCAGGCGTTGAGGTCGGGAATCAGGCCGCTCTCGAGACGGGTAATGGCATCCTTGAGCTGGAGTTTGCGCTTCTTCAGGCGCCGGAGCATCAGCTGGTCGACTTGGGGGTCATGCGACAGGTGGTCGATGACCTGGTCGAGGTCGCCATGGGAAATTCTGAGTTCGCGCAGGCGCTCCAGCCGCTTGAAATGCTCGGTCTCGATGTTGCCGCCCATGTCGTCGACTCTCTCCCTGGTGCAACCCGGCGATCCGCCACGGCTCAACCGCTCCGCGTCATGCCCACATGTTGCAGGCGCCGTCCGAGCATGATGATAAACCCGCTCGCTCGCAGCACTCCATCGACGGTGTAATCGAACACATAGGTGCGCTCAAGCCGCAGCCCGCCCGCAGCCAGTCGCGGGCGAAGCGATGCGAGTGACACGGTCCCGTCGAGCAACTGGAGCCCTTGGCGCTGGCAGGTGCTGGCCGCGACCCGGTTGGCTGCCTCGCGCACCCGCATGGTGTCATACCAGAACGCGGCAGCGCCAAGCACGCCGAGCAGGATGACCAGCGTGGACAGGCTCAGCGTCATGGTGCACGCCGACCCTCATCTCGGGCTGCCGGCGGCACGGGTGCCAGCCAGTCACGCCGGGCATCGGCGTAGACCAGAAAAAACCCGTTTCTGAGGCCAGGCCCGGTGTTGTAGCGCAGGGGCTGACCCTCGAGGTCGACGACGAATGCCCCGGCCGCCTCGGCGACGGCCTGGCCGGCACCCGTGTCCCACTCGGCGGTGGGGCCGAAGCGGGGATAGAGGTCGGCTGCGCCTTCGGCGATGCGACAGAACTTCAGTGAGCTGCCGGCCGTGTGTAACGCATGCGGGCCGAGTGCGTCGAGGTAATCGCCGAGGAAACGGTCACGATGACTGTGGCTGCCAAGCACCCGAAGGGGCACGGCGGCGCGGTCCGCGGCGTGGATCGGGAGGTGTTGTCCGGATGCGGTGATACGACCCGCCCCGCGGCCTGGGATGCCCCACCAGCTCTCGCCAGTCACCGGCAGATGAACGACGCCCAAGCAGGGTCTATGCTGCTCGATGAGCGCAACGTTGACTGTGAACTCGTCACGACGATGAATGAATTCCCGCGTGCCGTCCAAGGGGTCGACCAGCCAGTAGCGCGGCCAGGAGAGTCGTTCGGCAGGATCGATGGCCTCTACGCCTTCCTCGGAGAGCACGGGCCAGTCACCGAGCGCCGCAAGGCCTTCAAGCAGCACCTGGTGGGCGCGCAGGTCCGCCGCCGTGACCGGGCTCGCATCGTCCTTGGTCTCGACCGCGAAGTCGCCACGGTAGACCTCCATGATCGCTTCGCCGGCGTGCCGACACAGCGCAAGGACATCCTCCAACGGGGGCAGGCCTGAGGCCGGCGTAGCGATGGCCGCTTACCCCTGCTGATCGGCGGGCGGGCGTCGCCGTCGCCGTCGGCGCTTGCTGGCGGGGGCCGCCTGTCCGTCGGTCTGGCTGCTCGAGGCCTCATCCGCGGCGCCCGAGGGTTCACCGGCAGAGGGTTTCGGTGCATCGGCCACCCGCGCGTCCGGCCGGGCCTGAGGGCGGGGCGTGCGCTTGGCTGGGGGACGGGATCGCTCGCGCCCACCGGAGCGTCCGCCTGGTGGGCCCTCACTGCTGCTTCGGCGCCGGGGTCGGGGCGTGCGGCGCACTTCTGCCAGCAGCTCAGCCTCGACGGTGCCGACCGGGATACGGTTGCCGATGTAGGCTTCGATGTCCGGCAGCGACATCACGTAACGCTCGCAGCCGAAGCTGATGGCGTCGCCGGCGGCGCCGGCGCGGGCCGTGCGGCCGATACGGTGCACGTAGTCTTCCGCATCCTGTGGCAGGTCGTAGTTGAAAACATGGCTGACCTCAGGGACATGGAGTCCGCGAGAAGCCACGTCGGTGCCGATCAGTACCGGCACTTTACCCGCCTGGAAATCGCGCAACATGCGCAGACGCTTGTTCTGCGGCACATCGCCCGAGAGCGCCTCGGCCTCGATGCCGTTGGCGACCAGCTGATCGCGCAGGAATTCGGCCTCCCGACGGGTGTTGACGAACACCATCGAGCGCGGGGTGTCCAGCTTCCGGAGCAAGCCGACCAACAGCGGCAGCTTCTCCTCGTTCGACGGGTAGTAGATGATCTGCCGGACCCGGTCGGCCGTGACTTTTTCCGGCTCGATCCGTATCAGTTCGGGATCGTTCATGTGCTCGTACGCCAGTTCGAGCACGCGGTGCGACAGCGTTGCCGAAAACAGCATCGACAGCCGTCGGTCGACCGGCGGGAGACGGCGCATCACGTAGCGGATGTCCTTGATGAACCCCAGGTCGAACATCCGATCAGCCTCGTCGAGCACCATGACTTCGGTGCTGCGCAGATCGAATACGCCCTGCTTGAAGTAGTCGATGACCCGGCCCGGCGTGCCGATCAGTACGTCGACGCCTGCGGTGAGGGCGTCGCGCTGCTTGTCGTAGTCGGTGCCCCCATGCGCAATACAGACCTTCAGGCCGGTATGGCGCGCCAGGGTGGTGGCATCCGCGTGGATCTGCACCGCCAGTTCACGGGTGGGTGCCAGCACCAGCACGCGAGGGCCTTGCTGATGCTCGGGTGGCGGATGTTGCATCAGCCGGTTGAAGGCGGCGACCAGGAAGGCCGCGGTCTTGCCCGTGCCGGTCTGCGCCTGGCCGGCCACGTCCTTTCCGGCAAGCGCAATCGGCAGGGTTCGCGCCTGGATCGGGGTGCAGTGGGTGAAGCCGGCGTCGCGGATACCCGCGGCGACCGATTCGTGCAGTGGGAGCTCACTGTAGGCCAGTTCGCTGAGATGATGATCGGACATGGAACTCCAGATTTCACAAGTCCTCGCCAGAGGCTTGCAAATTGGCCTGTGGCGGGGTCAAAATAAAGGCAATTACGGCGACGCCCGTTGCCGCCCTCCGATACGAGATAATCCCGAGCACGCCGACGGCGATAGACGGAACGCGCTTGATATAGCTCGAATATTGTGCCTGATTAACCGGGCCACGTCACATCTCCCGCTGCAAAGCCGGAAACCGGCCTGACCAGCTTGCCGCTCGGCAACTGGAACCTCCCCATTCCCATATGAACAAGACAACACGCCAGTTGACATCACAAGGAGCCTACGAGTGAGTGATCGCATTGTGCATACCAGTGATGCGTCTTTCGAGCAGGATGTGCTCAAGGCGGATCGCCCCGTGCTGCTGGATTTCTGGGCCGAATGGTGCGGCCCCTGCAAGATGATTGCGCCGATGCTTGACGAGGTGGCGAACGAGTTTGCCGACCGTCTGACGGTAGCCAAGCTCAACATCGACGAGAATCCGCAGACCCCGCCGCGGTATGGCATTCGCGGCATCCCGACGCTGATCCTGTTCAAGGACGGCACGGTAGAGGCGCAGAAGGTGGGCGCCCTGTCCAAAGCCCAGCTCAAAGACTTTCTGGAATCGCACCTGTGAGGGGCTATCTCGGGAATACCACGCGCAACCGTCCCAAAGGCGGCGGCGAGGGCGGTCAGGGGGGGCAGGGTCCCGCGCCGGGACGCAGTGGTGGCAAAAAGAAGGTGCGGCGGCGTAAGCCTCAGTCGCAGTCGCATGAGCACGGCCAGCACATGCATGAGGAATTCCCGGACAACGAGGATCTCGAAGTCATCTCCAGTGAGGACCTCGCCCAGTCCCGTGCGGCGATGAACCTGACCGAACTCAAGGCCATGCCGGCCTCGAAACTGGTCGATATGGCGACAGAGATGGGCCTGGAAAACCTGGCCCGTTCGCGCAAGCAGGACATCATTTTCGCCATTCTCAAGGCGCACGCCCGCAAGGGTGAGGACATCTACGGCGACGGCGTGCTGGAAATCCTCCAGGATGGCTTCGGCTTCCTGCGCTCTTCCGACAGTTCCTACCTGGCCGGCCCGGATGACATCTACGTGTCACCGAGCCAGATCCGCCGCTTCAGTCTGCGCACTGGCGATACCGTCTCCGGCCTGATTCGCCCGCCCAAAGATGGCGAGCGGTACTTCGCGCTGCTGAAGGTCGGCGAGATCAACTTCGAACCGCCGGAGGCGGCTCGCCACAAAGTGCTGTTCGAGAATCTCACTCCGCTGTTTCCCAAGCAGCGGCTGAAGCTCGAGCAGGGCAATGGCAGCAAGGAAGATCTCACCGCGCGAATCATCGACATGGTCTCGCCAATCGGGCGGGGCCAGCGGGGGCTGATCGTCTCGCCGCCTAAGGCTGGCAAGACGATGCTGCTCCAGAACATCGCGACCGCCATCGCCGCGAACAGCCCGGACTGCTATCTGATCGTCCTGCTGATCGACGAGCGCCCGGAAGAGGTGACGGAGATGGAACGCACGGTGCGGGGCGAGGTGGTGTCCTCGACCTTCGATGAGCCTGCCAGCCGCCATGTGCAGGTGGCCGAGATGGTCATCGAGAAGGCCAAGCGGCTGGTCGAACACAAGCGCGACGTGGTGATTCTGCTCGATTCCATCACCCGCCTTGCCCGCGCCTACAACACCGTTGTGCCCTCATCAGGCAAGGTGCTTACCGGCGGTGTGGACGCCAACGCGCTGCACCGGCCCAAGCGCTTTTTCGGTGCTGCACGGAATATCGAGGAAGGCGGCAGCCTGACCATTCTGGCGACCGCGCTGATCGATACCGGCTCCAAGATGGACGAGGTCATCTACGAGGAGTTCAAAGGTACCGGTAATCTGGAAATCCACCTCGATCGGCGGATCGCGGAGAAGCGGGTGTATCCGGCCATCAACATCAACCGTTCCGGGACCCGGCGCGAAGAGTTGCTCACCGACGAGGCCGAACTTCAGAAGATGTGGATTCTCCGCAAGGTGCTGCATCCTATGGACGAGCTCGCGGCAGTGGAATTCCTCATCAACAAGATGCTGGACACCAAGACCAACGCGCAGTTTTTCGAGGCGATGAAGCGCTGAGTCAGCTCGCGCACTGTCCGCGTTCGCGGGCAATGGCGCGATAGCCGATGTCACGGCGGCAGTACAGGCCTTCCCAGTGGATCGCATCGACCAGCCGATAGGCCTGCTGCTGGGCTGCGGTGACGGTCGTCCCCAAGGCCGTCGCGCAGAGTACGCGTCCGCCGGCGGTGACCACCTCGCCGCCTTGCAGCTCGGTGCCCGCGTGGAAGACCTTGCTGTCGGCCATCCCTGCGGCCGCCTCGAGTCCGCCGATGGGTCGACCTTTCGCGTAGGCGCCGGGATAGCCGCCGGCAGCAAGCACGACCCCCACGGCGGCGCGCGGATCCCAGTCGATGCTGCACTCCGCGAGGTCACCCTTCAGCGCCGTCTCACAGAGGGTGACCAGATCCGACCTGAGCCGCATCATGATCGGCTGGGTCTCAGGGTCACCGAAGCGGCAGTTGAACTCGAGTACCCTGGGCACGCCATCGTCACCGATCATCAGCCCGGCATACAGAAAGCCCGTGTAGGCAATGCCCTCCGCGGCGAGCCCGGCCACCGTGGGCATCATCACCTCACGCATGATGCGCTGGTGTAACTCCGGGGTGATCACCGGCGCTGGTGAGTAGGCACCCATTCCGCCCGTATTCGGCCCGCAGTCGCCGTCATCGCGGGCTTTGTGATCCTGTGAGCTGGCAAGGGGCAGGACCGCACCGTTGGCCACGATGGCGATGAAACTCGCCTCCTCGCCCTGCAGGCACTCCTCGATGACCACCCGGTGGCCCGCCTCGCCGAAGGCGTTACCGGCGAGCATGTCGCGAACCGCGCCCTCGGCCTCGGCGAGCGTCCGGGCCACGATCACACCCTTGCCAGCCGCCAGCCCGTCGGCCTTCACCACGATGGGTGCGCCGCAGGCGCGCAGGTACTCGAGCGCAGGCTCGACGGCGTAGAAGTCACGGTAGGCGGCGGTCGGGATGGCGTGACGCGCAAGAAATGCCTTGGTGAACGCTTTCGATCCCTCGAGCTGCGCGGCCTCTCGTCGCGGGCCGAAGCAGGGGAGTCCTTCAGCTTCGAAGGCGTCGACCAGGCCCAGCACGAGAGGCTGCTCGGGGCCTACGATCGTCAGACCGACCTGCTCGTCACGGGCCAACGCCAGCAGTCCGTCGATGTCGTCCGCGGCAATATCGATGTTACGCACCCGCGGCTCGAGAGCCGTGCCAGCATTCCCCGGCGCGACCAGGACTTCACTGACGCGGCTGGAGTGAGCTGCCTTCCATGCGAGCGCATGTTCGCGTCCGCCGCCCCCGATGATCAATACCTTCATGGCGTCTGTCGTCTGTC
>PWZL01000049.1 GCA_003567475.1 Gammaproteobacteria bacterium
CGTCATTGGCACCGAGATTCGCTCAGTAATCGCTGCCGAGGCCCGGGATCGACGCACCGTCGTCATCCACACGGATCGACCGGACGCGATCCTGCCGGCGCGCCTGTCGTCGGTCATGATCGTACCGCCGAGCCTCTGGCGTGAGCTCGGCGCCGAGGCCTTTGCCCGTCAGCCGGTGGGCACCGGGCCGTTCCGACTGGTCGGCTGGACGGATCGCGGCCGCAGCGCGCAACTGGCCGCGGTGCCGGACAGCTGGCGCGCCCCGGTACTCAAGGAACTCGTGTTGCTCGGGCTGCCCGACAGCGCGGTGCGCGTACAGGCGCTGCGCTCCGGCGAGGTCGACCTGGCCGTGGTCGACATCGATGACACCGATTTTCTGGTGGCTCGCGGTTTCGCCATCACCCATGCACCGGCGATGCAGGTCATGGCGCTGGCTTTCAATACGGAGCGCGAGCGCCCCACCCCCGTCAGCGATGTCCGCGTTCGCAAGGCGCTGAACCTGGCCATCGATCGCGAGGCGATTGCCGGCATTCTGTTGCAGGGACTGGCTGAACCCGCCGGACAGCCGGCCTCGCGGGTGACCCATGGTTACGCCCCAGAAGTCCCCCCGTACCCTTACGACCCAGAACGGGCGCGCGCACTGCTCGCCGAAGCGGGCTACGCTCAGGGGCTGGTGCTGGAGATCCAGGTTGCCGAGGGCAACATGCCCGCAGCCTCGCAGATCTACCAGGTCATCGTGCAGTACCTTGCACGGGTCGGGGTGCAGGCCCGCGTCCAGGTCCGACCCTTCGCCGCGTGGCTACGGGACTACCTCGCCGGCAGTGTCAGCGCCGATCTGTTCGGCCTGCCTTGGAATTCCGGCCCCTACAATGACGTGATCCGGCCACTCGAGTACTACTCCTGCCTCAAACGCCGGCCGTTTTTCTGTGACCCGGATATCGTCCCCAGTATCGAGGCGGCCAATGTGGAGACCGACCCCGAGCGCCGGCTGGCGCTGCTGCGCGAACTGGCGGCGGACATGCACCGGCTCGCGCCCTCACTGTTTGTGGTGGAGCAGATCGATCTGTTCGCCCAGGATGCCGCCCTTGAGGGCCTGGAGATCGCCAACCGCGTGCCCATGTATGAGCGGATCCGCTGGCGCCACGAGGCCAGGACGCAATAGTCGGCGGGCCGTCCACCGCCTCAGTGCATCTCCACCCCACCGCTCACGTTCATCGCCTCCCCGGTGATGTAGGCTGCGGCCTCAGAACACAGGAACGCCACCGCGTTGGCGGTGTCGCTCGGCAGCCCCACGCGGCGCATCGGGATGTTGTTGCGCATCTGGACGAGGTAGTCCTCGACACTCAACCCCTTATAGCGTGCGAAGTACTCGTTCTGCACGGAGCCCAGCCCGGTGGTCACATGGTTGGGACACACCGCGTTGACCGTGATCCCGTGCGGGCCGAGTTCCACCGCGGTCGTGCGGGTCAGACCGACCATACCGTGCTTCGAGGAGACGTACGCACTCATGTGCGGATGCCCGGACTTCGCCGCCTGGCTGGCGATGTTGATGATCCGGCCGCCCTCGCCCTGCCTGATCATCTGGCGCGCGCCATGCTTGGTGCACAGGAAGGCCCCCATGAGGTTGACCTCGAGCACCGCGGTCCACTCCTCGCGCGTCATCTCGGTGACGGGCTTGATCAGGTAGCCGATGCCGGCATTGTTCACCAGAATGTCCAAGCGGCCGAAGGCCTCGACCGTTCTCGCCACCGCGGCCTCGACCTGTGCCTCGTCGCGCACATCCAGCGGCACCGTGATGGCCTCGCCCCCAGCACGACGGATATCCTCGGCCACCGCCTCCATCTCGTCACTGCTGCCGATGTGCTCGGCACCCATGTGGGTCTGGGGTGTGCCGAGATCGGTGACCACCACCCGCGCGCCATCGGCCGCAAGCTGCTGCAGAATCGCCTCGCCGAGGCCCTCGCGCCGCCCGGCGCCGGTACACAGGGCCACCTTGCCCTTCAGATCAGCCATGCTGGAATCTCCAGATACGTCGTCGTTGAATCAGGGGCCGTAGTGCAGTTCGACCGTCTCATAGACGGTCTGCATGTAGCCGCCCGCCTGGGCCTTCAGAAACAGGAACTCGCCATCATTGGTGCACCAGACGTCATAGTCCGGATGTTCCTGCGGCAGACCGGGCGCGGACACGAATCGGAAGTGCAGCGCATCGAACCGGCCGGCCTCGACTTCGAGCACCTCCTCGCCGACGTATTCCATGCCCATGCCGATGCGAAAAAGCATGGGCCCCGTCGCACCGCGATGATCCGGCGAACTGAGCAGTACCGTGTCGATCCCCTGGATACCCGGCCCCTTGCTGCGGTCATACAGTCGGAAGTGCCAGGAGTCACAGACGATGGCGTGGTTCTGAAAGGTCAGCAGCGGCGCGTCGAGTTCCATGCGCTGGTGCACCCGCCCCTCATGGGCGGTCCAGGCTTCGCACTCGGCGTGATCCGGGGCGAAGCGAAACCACGCCGAGCCCATGAAACGGTCACCGACGCTCAGGCGCACGGAACAGTCCGTCGGCAACCAGTCGGCATCCAGACCATAAACGATATCGCGCATGACGTTCGGACGGTCATCGATTTCGCAGTGGGCGCTGGCGGTCCGTTTGCCGTCGCTGTGCCGGGTGATCAGGAAATACTCGCGGCCGCGCTCCTCGCCTTTACGCTCAGGCTTGTTGCTCGTATAGCGGATAGTGCCGCGGACGAAGCGGTGATCCCGCTGGATGATCGGCAGTGGTGTAGTGTCGTCGCTGCTCACGTGGACTCCTGTGTTCTCGTGGCATTCCGGCACGGCGCCGGGGGGCTCAATAATTGATGCGGTCTTCCACGCCATGGCCCTGACGGGCGACCAGGATGGTGCGCTCGAAACTGCAAACGATCTTGTCGTCCTGGTTGCGTCCGAGCGTCTTGACCGTCACCAGTCCCGCTCCCGGTCGCGATTTCGACTCACGCTTGGCCAGCACCTCGGACTCCGCGTAGAGCGTGTCGCCGGCGAACACGGGGTGAGTCATGCTGATATCGGTCCAGCCGAGATTCGCGATGGCCTTCTGGCTGACATCACTCACACTCATGCCTACCAGCACGGCCAACTTGAAGGGACTGGCAATCAACGGCCTCTCGAACTCGCTGGCCTTCGCGTACTCGGTATCGAAGTGCAGCGGGTGGGTGTTCATGGTCAGCAGGGTGAACCAGGTGTTTTCCGTCTCCGTCAGCGTCCGCCCTGGCCGATGTTCGTAGACATCGCCCACGTTGAAATCCTCGAAGTAGCGTCCGAACGTTTCGCGGTAGCGCTGCGGCCCGACTTCCTTGATCGTCTGTACCATGCTCGACCCTCAGCCCAAGGACTCGCACACAATGAACTGCGGGCTGTCAGCGAAGCCGCGGAACTCGGCTGCGACCTGGCGCATCGTCTCACTCCCGACCTCGTCCCGGAACCGCGCCATATCATTGATGCGGATCACCTCGACGTACTCATATGGCGGCTTGGCATCACCACCGAGCATGCTCTCGGCGCGCAGCGCATCGAAGCCATCGACCGCGGACAGCCCGCGAACAGTCGGCAGGTCGGTGGTTCTCGCCCAGTGCTCGTAGGCTTGGCGGTCGGCGTCGGACTTGAGATTGAACAGCACGATGATCTGCGGCATGGCGGGATTCCTGGCGGTGGTGGGGCCGGCGAGCCATGGCGAGGCGCACCGGTCGAGCGCCGGGACTGTAGAATGCCGACCCCACAGTGTCAAACCACCAAGCGGACGCCCGACCGGAGCCATCACCCATGCACTACGTCATCACCTGCCGCGACAACACGGATACCCGCGCCGCTAGAGCGCAGCATCTCGAGGCGCACCTGGCCCATGTCCGCGAGGCGCTGAACACGGACGACACGCTGTGTCTCGCCGGGCCCCTACGCGATGACCGGGAGCAGATCGTCGGCAGCCTGCTGGTCGTCAAGGCGAGCTCGGCCGAGGCCGCACGGGAGTGGCTCGAGCGCGACCCCTACCATGCTGCCGGGATCTGGGCCGAGATCCGGATCGAGCCCTTCACGCCAGCCGCCGGACACTGGCTGGGCGGTGTCAACTGGTAAGCGCGACGCTGTGCCCGACTCAGGGCATGCGCTGTTCGGGTTCGCCTGCCGCAGGCTGCCCCTCCTCGCCGCGGCCGAACCTGATCAGCAGTTCCTGGAGACTGGCAGGGTCCAGCGCCTGGACCGAACTGATCCGACAGCCCTGCTCACGTTCACCTCGCGACTCGAGACCCGGCAGCGCGGAGCTCAGACGTTCGCCAGGGAAGCCACACAACCGGCCGCGGTCACTCTGCATCCGCAGGCCCGCGCCAAGGCGCAGCGCCGGACAGGGGCTCGCCAGCACGACATGGAAGGCATTGGCGCGGTCCGGCGCATAGACGAGCAGGTTCCGACTGTCGAGCAGCTGATACTCGCGAACCCGCGATAACTGAACGCAGGCCGGCCCCTGCAAGACCGCCGCATCAGCTTCAGGCTCGGTCGGCAGGCTCGTGCACGCGGAAAGTCCGGTGACGGCAACCCACAGCGCCAGCGCAGCCGGCATCGCCGGCGCGCGGCGGCGATTCATGTCTCCACGGGCGCCGGCGCATCCCCCACGCCCGTGCTGACCGGCCGCGCCGGATCGCGGATCCATTCGCTCCAGGAGCCTGGATAGAGTGCTGCGCCCTCCAGACCTGCGACTTCCAGGGCCAGCAACAGGTGGCATGCGGTGACGCCGGAGCCGCACATGGCCGCGGTCTGCGCCGGAGACACGCCATCCAGGCTGGTCTGCAGGCGTTCCCGCAGGATGTCACGAGCCAGAAATCGCCCTCCCGTATCCAGGTTCTGGGTGAAGGGATGGTTGACCGCGCCCGGGACGTGCCCTGCCACCGGATCAATCGGCTCCTCGGCGCCGCTGAAGCGTTCTGCACCCCGGGCATCGAGCAGACGCCTGACCCGTCCCTCGAGGAGATCCTCCGCCTCCACACAGGTCCCCAACGACGCGCCCGGCATGAAGCGCACCCGTGGTGGGGTCACCTCACCCGCCTCGATGCTGCGCCCCCCCGCAAGCCAGGCCTGCAGGCCGCCATTGAGCACCGCCACCGCGCCGTGGCCCATCCAGCGCAACAGCCACCAGAGCCGCGCCGCGTAGGCGCCGCCAGCATCATCATAAGCGACCACTTGGTGGTTGTTGGAGATGCCCAGCATGCCCAGCGTCGCCTCGAAATCGTGCCGGGCCGGCAGCGGATGACGACCAGTGTGCCCGCTCGCCGGACCGGAGAGATCACGCTCGAGATCCGCGTAGACCGCGCCGGGAATGTGTCCGCGGAGGTAGGCTGCGCGCCCGGCAGCCGGGTCGGTCAGCTGGAAGCGACAGTCGATCACCCGGATGGCGGACTCCTCCAGGCGGGCCGCGAGCGTATTGGCATCGATCAGCGTGGTCAGCATGGTGGTCATGACGTCTCCAGAGACCCCGGGCACATGCCCGATAAAATCCGAGCGGATTCTAGCACCCGCGGCCCCTCGACCACCGACCCTCAAGCCCGGGCTGCAACACGCGCCGCCAGACGATACAATTACGGGGTTATGGGTCCGTCACGGCACACGCGCTGTGGGGAGCCCCACTCAGACTGTCGAATTGCACAGACCAGGAGACGACTCCATGGAAAAAATCATGGTCGCGGTCAAGCGCGTCGTGGATTACAACGTCCGCGTCCGCGTGAAGCCCGATGGATCGGGCGTGGTGACCGACGGGGTGAAGATGAGCATCAACCCCTTCGATGAGATCGCGCTTGAGGAGGCCCTGCGCATCCGCGAACGCGGCGACGCCTCAGAGGTGATCGTGGTCTCCATCGGCAGCACCGAATGTCAGCAGCAGCTGCGTACCGGCCTGGCCATGGGCGCCGACCGGGCCATCCTGGTGGAGACCAGCCAGGCGGTGGAGCCGCTGGCCGCCGCCAGGGTGCTGCTGAAACTCATCGAACGCGAAGGTGCCGACCTCGTCATCCTTGGCAAGCAGGCGATCGATGACGACAACAGCCAGACCGGTCAGATGCTGGCCGCACTCTGGGAGCGCCCTCAGGCCACCTTCGCGTCGGCGATCGAGTTCGCTGAGGGCAAGGCAACCGTCACCCGCGAGGTGGATGCGGGGCTGGAGGTCATCGAGGTCGACCTGCCCGCAGTCGTCACCACCGACCTGCGCCTGAACGAACCGCGCTACGTGAAGTTGCCGGACATCATGAAGGCCAAGAAAAAGCCGCTTGAGAATATCGCCATTGCCGACCTGGACGTGGTGATCGATCCCCAGTTCAAGGTGACCAACTTCGCACCGCCTGAGCAGCGTCAGAAAGGCGTGATGGTCGAGGATGTGGCCGGCCTGGTGAAGGCCCTCAAAGACAAGGGACTCGTCTGATGAGCAGAATACTGATCGTAGCCGAGCATGACGGCAGTGCACTCAACGCCGCAACAGCGAAAACCGTAAGTTGTGCGGCCGACTTTGGTGCCGAGGGCGTCGATGTGGTGGTGTTCGCCGCTGACGGGGCGAGCGTCGCCGAGCAGGCGGCAAAGCTTGCGGGTGTCGCCCGGGTGCTTCGCATCGACCATACCGCCAACGCCCAGCCACTGGCTGCAGTGCTGGCCCCGCAGGTCGCCGCTCTCGCCGCCGACTACAGCCACGTGCTTGGCCCCTCCACGACCTTTGGCAAGGACCTCATGCCGCGGGTGGCTGCTCTGCTTGGCGTCGGCCAGCTCTCCGATATCATGGAAGTCCAGTCCGCCTACAGCTTCCGCCGCCCCATTTACGCCGGCAACGCGGTCATCACCGTCGAGGCGCCTGAAGACCGTACGCTGGTGGCCACCGTCCGCGTCGCCTCCTACGCGGCGGCTGCCGAAGACGGCGCCGCGGAGATCGAATCGCGCGAACTTGCGGTGGCACTGCCCGAACACACGCGCTTCAAGGAAGTGCGTGGCGGCAGCAGCGACCGGCCCGATCTGCAGACCGCACCGCGGGTCGTCTCAGGTGGACGTGCGCTTGGCAGTTCGGAGAACTTCGAGCTGATCTTCAGCTTCGCAGACAGCATCGGTGCCGCCGTCGGTGCCAGCCGCGCGGCCGTCGATGCCGGCTACGTTCCCAATGAGCTGCAGGTCGGACAAACCGGCAAGATCATTGCACCCGAGCTCTACATCGCTGTCGGCATCTCCGGTGCCATTCAACACCTGACCGGCATCAAGGATGCTGGCACCATCGTCGCGATCAACAAGGATGGCGAGGCGCCGATTTTCGAGGTGGCGGATATCGGACTGGTGGGCGACCTGTTCAAGGTCATCCCCGAGTTGCAGTCGGCCCTGAACTGAGGTGATCACGGCGGTGCCGCGGCTGCCTGCGGCACCGCCTGTTCGCGCGTCGCGCCAGGACTGAGCCGATGACAGGTCGGCCGTCACTGGTCCTGTTGAGTATTGCCAGTGGCCTGTCACCTTTCGGTATGGCCGTCATCGTGCCGGCACTCGCCGTGTTCGCGCGCGATCTCGGCACTACCGAGGCCGAAGCCGCGTTACTGGTCTCCACCTATCTGATCGGCCTGACCCTCGCCCAACCGCTGTTGGGCACTCTATGCGACCGCTTCGGACGCCGCCCGGTGCTGATGTCGGGCTTCGCCGTCTTCGTGGTGGCGAGTCTGGTGTGCGCCATGGCCGCTGAACTGTGGATTCTGTTGATCGGGCGGCTGTTCCAGGCCCTGGGGGTCAGCGTCGGCACGGTCGCGGCACGCGCCGTGGTCCGGGATACCCGTGCGGGCATGGAAGCGGCGCAGGCCATGGCCTGGATCAGCGCCTTCATGGGCGTCGCACCCGTGCTCGCGCCCATGATCGGCGGATTCCTCGGCGTACATTTCGGCTGGCAGGCGATTTTCCTGTTCAGCGCCGCGATCGGCAGCCTGGTGCTCGCCTGGGTCGCTCTGCGATTGCCGGAGACGCGGCCTGCCGGCGCGCCGGTCACCCTTGACGTCGGGGCGACGCTGCGGGGGTACGCTCGCCTGCTCTCCCACCGTGGCTTCCTCGGCTTTACGCTGGTTTTCGGGTTCTGCAATGCGGCGTTTTTCGCGTTCCTGGCCACCGGTGCGGCCATCTTCGAACGCGATCTGGGCCTTGGCCCGGATCGCTTCGGCCTGATCTGGGGTGGCCTGTCCGTCGCCTACATCGTCGGTGCGGCGCTGGGTGGCTTCATGATCCGCCGCTGGGGCATTGGCCATACACTCCGTTTGGGGGTTGGCGCCGCAGCGGTCCTGGCCGTGATCATGCCGCTGGCATTGATCGCAGGCGGCGTGAGTGCGGTCACCCTGCTGGTTCCGCTGACCGCCTTGATGGCCTGTAACGGCATCATCGGGCCGCAGGGTCTTGCCGGGGCCGTCAGCGATCAGCCCGCACTGGCCGGCACGGCGGCAGGCCTGTCGAGCAGCCTCGGCCTGCTGCTGTGCGCCTTGTTCGCGGCGCTGGCCGGAATCTTCTATTCCGGCAATGCCCTGGTGCCGATACTGCTCATCAGCCTGGCCATGCTGGCCACACTACCGGCACTGGCCATGACAGGCCTGCTGCGCCCTGGTCGGGAGCCTGCACAGGCCTAGTCGCCGATCGGGACCACTAGAACAGCACGGGCGGCTTGAAGATACCCAGGGCAGCGGCGATGACCAGCCCGGTCCAGATGGCCAGCACGAACGGCCGTGCGCGGGCGACAGAACCACCCAGTTCGGCTTCAACTTCCGGTGATGAGCCTTCCTGCATCAGTCGACCGAACGCCGGACCGAACGGCCGGATTGCGGCCCGGATGGCCAGTCCGCAGATCACCAGCAGGGCAAACAGCAGAAACTTTGCGGCCAGCCAGCCCTGACCGGCGAGCGGACCCTCAGCCACCAGCGACCACACGCCGACCCCGCCAACCAACACGATCACGAACCAGCGGATCGCCTGATCGACCCGGGCGAGCAGATGCGACAGGGGCTGACCTTCACGCAGATAAATTGTCACGGCGATGACCAGCCACACCAGACAGCCCACCCAGATCACGCCCAGAGCCCCGCCGCCAAGTCCGAGCCCCCACTTCAGCGCAGCCAGCGTCAGGCCGACCGGCAGGATCAGGATCAGACAGATGCGTGGTGCGAGATCCACCGCCAGCATGATCTTCGCGGCCGTGGCCCGCGCCTCCGTGCCCAGCGTAGGGTCGGTGACAAAGCGGCTGGAATAGAACACACCGAGATCGCCACCCAGCCAGTAGACGAACAGCAGGATGTGAGCCAGCACAAGCCAATTGGGATCCATCAGGGCAACCACTCCGGACAAAAGCGAACCGGGGCCGCCCGACATCGGCGGCCCCGGTGAACGAAACGGATCAATCGGTCAGGTCAGACCACTTAGAGCTGGCCGAGCGCATGCTCAGCTGAACTCACCTTGAACTCACCAGGCCCCTCGATATTGATCTGCTCGACGACCCCATCGTTGACGATGAGCGAGAAACGCTGGCCTCGCGTGCCCATGCCGAACCCGCTGGCATCGAGTTCCAGACCGAGCTTGCGGGTGTAGTCGGCGTTGCCGTCGGCCAGCATCATCACCTTGCCATCGCAGCCGGCATGCTTGCCCCAGGCGTCCATCACGAAAGTGTCGTTGACTGCGAGGCAGGCGATGGTGTCGACGCCCTTCGCCTTCAGATCATCGGCGTGCTGGATAAACCCGGGCAGGTGCTTGGCCGAACAGGTCGGCGTGAACGCGCCAGGGACGGAAAACAGCACCACTCGTTTGCCACTGAAAAGTTCGTTTGTGGAGAGGCTCTCCGGCCCGTTCCCGCCCATGATGCCGAAGCTGCCTTCGGGCATGCGCTCGCCAGTCTTGATGGTCATACGTTATTCCTCTCTTGCTGGTGTGAAAAATGCCGCCCGCCTTGGGAGGGGGTGTTCAACGCTGCTGCACGAGGTACAGCGAAAGGTCCGGCCAGAACGTCACCACGACCAGGCCGACGACCATGATTGCCAGAAACGGCAACACGGCCCGACAGATGGTCCAGAATTCCTCGCGGAACGCACTCATGGCCACGATGATGTTCAACCCCAGCGGCGGTGTCAGGTAGCCGATCTCGAGATTGACAATCATGATGATACCGAAGTGTACCGGGTCGATGCCCTGGGCTTCGGCAATGGGCTGCAGGATAGGCGAAAGTATCAGGATGGCCGAACCGATGTCCATCACACAGCCGACCAGCAGCAGGAACACGTTCATCACCACAAGGAAACTCGTGCGATCCGTAATGACGCCACTGAGCCAGGTGACCAGCATCTCCGGAACCTGTTCGTAGGTCAGGAAGACGTTCAGCGCCAGGGCGAACATCAGCACAGGAAACAGCGCACCCAGCAGCTTGGTGGTCTCGCCGAAGGTCTCGTACATGCCCCGCAGGCCAAGATCGCGGTGGATGAAAAGCTCGACCAGGATCGCGTAGACCACGGCGACTGCCGCCGACTCGGTCGCGGTGAAATAACCGCTGTAGATTCCACCGAGAATGAGCACCGGCATGAATAACGCCCAAATGCCATGGCGCAGCGCCAATCCGATTTCCCGCAGGCTGAACCCGCCGATCCGCAACCGCCAGTTGCGTGAGACCGCATACACGCTCATCAACAGCACCAGCAGCAGCGCCGGTCCGATCCCCGCGATGAACAGGTCGGCGATCGACGTCTGGGTCATCACACCGTAGAGGATCAGCGGGATGCTCGGTGGCACGATGATGCCCAGCGTACCCGCTGCACACAGCGCACCGATGGCATAGGATTTCGAATAGCCTGCCTGCAGCAGCGCCGGATACATCACCGAGCCCACCGCCAGCAGGGTCACCACGGATGACCCCGAAATGGCGGCAAACACCGCGCAGGACAGCACCGTGGCAATCGCCAGCCCCCCGGGCACAGGGGCCGTCAGTGCCCGCATCAACCGGATCAAGCGCTCCGCCATGGTGCCGCGGGACATGATGCTGCCCGCCAGGATGTACAGTGGAATCGACAGCAGCACCTCGCGGTTCAGCGCATCCCAGCCATCGATCACGATGTTGGCGACCGCGCCATCACCCCAGATCAGGTAGGCGTAGCCGGCAGCCATTCCAAGCACCACGACCAGATTCTGGCGCAGCACGAACAGCGCCAGGACCATGGCGACCAGACCCAGTGTCGCCATCACTCGCGACCTCCACGGCCGGCGTCGCCGGGAGGCGGCATCGTTGGCGCACCCGCAGCCGCCTCTTCAACCCTCGAGGGCGGCTGCGGCGCGAGCACCGGCCAGATGGCATAGCACCCGTGGCGGACCGCAGCAATCAGAAACGCCAGCGGGATCACCGCCTGTACCGGCCAGACCAGCAGGCGCAGCACCACGGAGCGCTCCTGCAACTCGAAGGTTTCGATCACCACCGCGAGCGCCACTGCGCTGACCGTCAGGCAGAAAAGCGCCATCAGCCCTTCCTGCACATGCGGCATGAAGCGTTCAAAACGCGCTGGAATCCAGCTGTCGGCGAAGCGGGGTCGCAGGTGCGCCGCCTCAGCGGAGGCCAGGCCAAAGCCGAGCATCACGACGAAAATATTCGCATAGACCCCAACCTGCCGCGCCCAGTGGAGTCCGCTGCCGGTGATCTCGCGAAAGGCCACGTCCGCAAACACGATCGACACGAGCACGCAAAAGGCCAGAAACGTGATCACACGCTCGCTGGCACGCAGGCCCTCGAGGAGGCGGCTGATGCTTGGCGGTGGAGTCATGGGTGTGGGCAGCCCCTGCTCAGGACGATAAGCGTGACGACACTGTCGCTGCGCATTCTATACAGCGCAGCCCATTGTATACAGCAGCACCGGCGCGACTATACTTCAGCCCCTGGCAGGTCCGAGAGGAACATGGGAATGATCGATTTTTACTGGGTGCCAACAGCCAACGGTCAACGCGCCGCGATCCTGCTGGAAGAGACCGGCGAGCAGTATCGGCTGCACCCGGTCGATCTCATGCGTGGAGAGCATCTGGCACCGGAGTATCTGGCGGTAAACCCGGTGGGCAAAACTCCAACACTCGTCGATGCTGAAACGGGGGTTACCGTCTATGGCACCCTGGCCATCGGTCTGTATCTGTGCGACAAGCATGGCATGTTGCTCGGCGACAGCCTCACCACGCGGGCTGCGGTCTATCACTGGGCGGGGCTGGTGGCCTCGGATCTCGGACCCGCCTTTACCGGGCAATATATTTTCAACGTCATGGCTCCCGAGCGGCTCGAGTTCCCCGTGCGCTATTTCGACGAGCAGGTGGTACGGCTGCTCTCGGCGCTGGAGCACCGCCTGACGGAGACGGCCTTTCTCGCGGGCGAGGCCTATTCGCTGGCAGATGCCCTGGCCTATCCGGCGGCGGCCACCTCGGCGGCGCGACTGCCGGAAGGCCTGCAGCCGTTCCCCGCTCTCCAGCGCTGGCAGCACACGGTGGCTGAGAGGCCCGCGGTTCAGCGCGCCATGGCGTTGAGCGCCGAGGGGGTCGACGTCCCGGCGTAGTCGCGGTCGCAGGCGGGCTACGCCTGCGTCATGCGCGCTCCAGATCCGCGAGCACGTAGCTGTAATGCCGTGGGGCACCCACCTCCGCCCGCAGCACGACGTAGTCGCCATCGGCAGTCACCCAGACGTGATAGGGCGGATGCCCGGCGACCTCGCTGTCGTCGAGCAGGAACTCGAACTTCCAGGCGTCGAAGTGTCCTGCGGGCACCTCAATGCGTTCCTGTCCGCGGAATGCCAGGCTGTAGGTCAACGCGTGTAGCCGCGGACCGCTGGCGCCATTGAACGCCAGCGAGCTCATCAGCGCCGGGGAGATGACCTGTGGCTGGTCACGCCGGGACATGTCGAACGGGGTCAGCATCCAGGCATCCCCCGAAATGGGATGAGCACCGAAACACAGGGGAGGTGCAGCCGTCCTCAGCTGCTGCGTCAGCCGACCGTCATCGCGACTGAAGGTCTCGCAGCGGCCGCCATCAGCATCAAACTGGAACCAGCCACTGCCCAGAAAACGGTCGCCGACGGTCAGTCTCACGAAGGCCTCGACAGGCCGCCACTGCGCGTCGACCGTGTAGGTGACGTCCCGCAGGACCGCGTTTTCCTCGATTTCGCTATGGGCCCGCAAAATGCGACGACCGTCGCCGTGTACCGTCATCGTGAAATATTCGCGTCCACGGTCTTCGCCGGCAGGACCGACATAAGCCAGACGACCACGGATAGTTCTGTGTTGCACTAGGATCAGCCTCCCGGGCAAATGACTCGCAAATCCATCAGCGCCCGCGCGGGCCGCTCACCATGGCATACCCTCGCCGGCGTAGCTGAGGACACGACCAGCGTTCTCTGGCGTCAACGATGCGATCACGCTGCGAACACCGGCCACCGCCTCAGGGGCCTCCAGCGGTGCCTTGTCACCGCCCAATCCGGTCTTGACCCATCCGGGATGAATGGGCACCGCAATAATGCCTCTCGGTGCCAGGTCAATGGCCATTGATCGCATCGTGGCGTTGACCGCCGCCTTGCTTGCCCGGTAGGCGTACAACCCGCCGAGGGTGTTGAGCTCCATCGACCCGAGCATGCTGGTCAACGTGACGATACGTCGCCACTCGCTGGCGGCGACATTGTCCACCAGCAGCTCCGCGAGCTTCATGGGCACGAAGACGTTGAGGTGAAACACCTCTGCCCACTCTCCGGCATTGCTGGTACCGAACTGAAACGGCGTCAGGCCTTCGGTAGCGAAGCTGCCACGGCCCATGGTGCCAGCATTGTTCAGCAGGACATCGACCGGGCGATCACCCAGGCTGGAGGCGAACGCCGCCAGCGCCTCCGGGTCGACCAGCTCGAGCGGGTGGATCGTCAGCTGGCCGTGTTCCTGCAGGCCTGTCAGTGCGGGCGACGGCTGCCGCACACAGGCGATGACGTTCCAGGATTCCGCCAGATATTGTCGGACGAATTCAAGTCCCAGGCCACGGTTGGCCCCGGTGATGACAACGGTAGGCATAACGGGTTCTCTCTTTGGTCAAGACACCGGGACGCAAGCGCTCAGAATTCCCGGAAACGGCCGCGATGGAATAGCAGAGGCGGGATCTCCCGAACGAGGTGCGCCAGCACCCGACCGAGGATGATTGTATGGTCGCCCCCGGGATAGCAGGCTTCGACCTGACAGTGAAACTCCGCCGCGCACCCTGGCAGCAGGGGTGCACCCCATTCACTGCGACCCCATGCCAGGGACGCAAATTTATCCTCGCCGCTGCGCGCGAAGTTCATGGCCAGACCGTCCTGTCCGGCCGCCAGGACATGGACACAGAACGCGCTCGTCGGACGGAAGGCTTCGGCACAGGTCGCGGTCTTGGATACGCTCCACAGAATCAGGGGCGGATCGAGCGATACCGAGGCGAAGGAATTGACGGTGATGCCGACCGGCAGCGCCTCGTCGAAGGCGGTAATGATCGTCACGCCTGTGGCGAATGCGCCAAGTGCACCCCGCAGCGCCCGCATGGCATCGGCGTCGGGCACGCGTGGGATCACGCAGGTCGATCCTGAATCTGCTGCAGCGATGGCCGGTACTCCATTACCGCCCCTGGCGAGGCATCCGTTTCAAGCCGGCGATCGTACAACGGATAGGTCATCCAGTGCACGGCCGGAAGCGCTGTTCACCAAGTGGACAAGTACGGTAGGCTGTTGGCACACTCGAACGGTTGCGGCCCATGTTGCTCGCCGCAGACATCCCCAGGTCCACAGGAAAACGAGCCCCGATGACATCCACCCGCCCGATTCGCGCCCTGATCCGCGGCCTCGATGCGCTGACCATCCTGAACCTGAAAGACGGTGTCACCGTCTCTGAGGTGGCGCAGGAAATTGATCTGCCCCGCACCACGACGTACCGGATTCTCGAGACACTGTGTCACGCGGGCTACGCTTACCGCTCCGACAGCGACGAGAAGTACCGGTTGACCATCATGGTGCGTGGTCTGTCGGACGGCTTCGATGACGAGGCATGGATCACCCAGACCGCCAAGCCTTTCATTTACGAACTCTGCCGGGAAATCGTCTGGCCTGTATCGATTGCCACCCTGTCGGGCACCAGCATGCTGGTCCGCGAGACCACGGACCATCAGAGTCCGCTGGCGGTGGAGCGCTACGGTCCCGGATATCGCGTCCCGATGCTTGCCAGCGCCTCGGGACTGGCGTATCTCGCCTTTTGCGAGAAGACCCAACGGGAAGCTCTGCTGGACATGCTGGCGCGGTCCAAGAACCAGGTAGACCATTCCGCCCGCAATCGCGCCGCGGTACAGAAGCTCCTGCTGGAGACCCGCGAACGCGGCTTCTCCGTCCATACACGACCCCGCCGGGTCTCTGACCTGACCACATTCTCCGTGCCGGTGATTTCCGACGGCAGGCTGATGGCAGCGCTCACCGTGCGCTTCTCCAGCACGGCACTGACCCAGCCCGCAGCCATTGAGCGCTTCGTACCTCGCATGCGCCGCGCCGCCGACCAGATCGGCGGCGAGTTTGCGAGGCAGCGGGCGGAGTATCAGAACGCCCAGCCCGGCGTGCGCTGAGCGGCGCCCGGGGATGGCTCAGAGCGCCATGGTCCGCGGCGCGGTTTCACGACCCATGGCCCGATAGAACGCTGTGCGCGCACCCAATACATGGGCCCGCATGATGGATGCCGCGCTGGCCGGATCACCCGCTTCCATGGCCAACACGATCTCCAGATGGTGTTGCGAACTGCGTAACAGTTGTTCGTCGCTGTACTTGCGGAAGGTCTGCGCCACCAACGGCACCTCAATCAATGCCACCAACATACGCTGCAATCGCTCGCTGGCCGCCACCTGCTGGAGACGCTCATGAAACTGGCTGTTGAGGCGCGCGATGTCCTGCAGTCGCCCCTCCCCGCCGGCCTGCGCCGCGGCGATCTGAGCCTCGGCCAAGGCCCGCAGGGTAGCAACATCCTCTCTGCTGGCCAGGCGGGTGGCACGCTCGACCGCATAGGCCTCGAGCATGGCTCGAAGCTCGAACATGTCATCGATCTCGGATTCGCTCCAACGGGGGACCACCGTGCCATGATTGGGCACGAATTCCAGCAGTCCCTCGTTCTGAAGGCGCCGCAAGGCCTCGCGGACCGGCGTGCGGCTGACCCCCGACAGGGCAGCCGCCTCGTGTTCCGTCACCCGGGTACCGGCGGCAAACCGGCCATCCAGAATAGCCTGGCGGATGGCACCGTAAGCCCGATCCACCGCCGTCATAACCGGGTCACCCGGCCTAACACCCCAAGGAGTTGCTGATGTCCTGGCATGAGTTCTGGATCTTCGTCCACGTTGTGCTCTTCGTTTACTGGCTCGGTGCGGATCTCGGGGTACTCGTGCTGGCACGGCGTGCCCGCGATCGGCATATGCCTCTCGAGCAACGCGCACTGTTGCTGGAGATGGCAATGAAAATCGACTTCACGCCTCGAGTCGCATTTGTCCTCATGCTCCCCGTTGGCCTACAACTCTCCTGGAGTCTCGGTCTGCTGCTGGCCCAGCCCTGGCTGCCCGTGATTGGGTGGAGTGTCGCCGGCCTCTGGCTCGCTCTGGTGTTGCGCCTGGCGATGACCGGTGGCGCCGATCCACTGCTGCAGCGCGTTCAGACGGCCTGGCTGCTTATCCTTGCGCTGCTGATGGCACTCAGCGCCCTGCTACCCTGGCTGTTGCCGACCGTCTCGTGGCCGGCCTGGTTCTCCGGCAAACTCGGACTGTATGCCCTGATCTGCCTGATGGCCTTGGGCATTGATCGCGCATTCCAGCCGGTCGCCCACGGGTTTTCCCTCCTCGCCGCTGACGGTGCCGATGCGGCGCGTGGCGAGGCACTGATCGGTCCGGGCATCAACGCCACGCTGCGCATCGTCGTCGCACTGTACGTGGCGCTGCTGGCCGCCGCGTGGCTGGGAATCGTCCAGCCCGGGATCTGAGAGCGCCCGGCCCGAGGGTGACGACGCGCGCCACCCCCGGGCCGGAACGCTCGGGTAATCAACCTGCCAGCTTCATTTTCGGCGCTGTCTGATCGGTCTTCAGCCAGCGAGGAAACTCCGGCTGCGCCGGCGGCTCGAGGCCGGTCTCGGCCTTGCAGCGGGCCTTGAGCTCCTCGACAGTACCGCCGAAATCGAACAGTTTCGTCTTGCCACGCTCGGCGGCCATGCGCACCCGCAACTCGTCGCTCGCCTGCGCATCGATCTGGCCATCGGCACCCACCACCACCCCGTAACGGTGGACCCCCCCGGCTGTCACCAGCCCGGCGTCAAGGTCGAACTGAATCTTGTCGTAGGGACGCTTGAGGGGATCGCCCCAGCCACCGCCACCCCAGGTGTCGAAGTACAGGATGTCACCACTGTTCACGACTACCCTGTCGCACTTCGACGGCATGAGTTCCTGGGTGCCATCCGTGCGCAGCATGAGCTTCTGACTGCGCTGACCCGGCAGACCGCCGTTCACGCCCCAGGGATAGGTCAGCCAACGGTCGTCATGGATGGAGATCTCACCGGGCTCGAGGAAGCAGTAGCCCACCCGCAGCGCATTGCCGCCGCGATGCAGCCCTGGACCACCGCTGTCGGGAAGGGTCTCGTACGTCTCGATACGTAGCGGGAAATAGCTCTCGAGGAACTCATTGGGCACGTTGGTGAAGCTCGGCCACAATGAATGCCCGTCCGGGCCATCACCCGACGGCTTGCCGGGAACACCCCCGAAGCCGATCTGATAAAGCTGGTACCACTCACCTTTCTTGTCGTACCCGGAGTACATGAAGTGGGGGCTGTCGGAGAAGCCTGCGGCGCAGAGGAAGTCCGGGCTGCCCTGGCCGAGGAGACCGCCGAGGATATCGAAGATACGGCCCAAGGCATGGGTCCGGCAGGACAAGGCCGCCGGCTTTTTGGGCTTGAGCAGCGTGCCCTCGGGAATACGCACTTCCATGAGGTCATAGAAGCCGTCGTTGAACATGATCTGGGGATCGAAAACCATGATCATGTAGACGCCGCAGAACATCTTGAACATCTCCTCGTTGAGGAGAAAGTTCACAGGCCCGATGGATTGCGGATCGGTACCATTGAAATCGAAGATGACCTTCTCGCCCTCACGCCACATGGCGCAACGGATCTTGTACGGGCCCATGCCCATACCGTCGTCGCAGATGAAGTCTTCGAAGTACTGCTTGGTCTCGGGCACGGTGGTCTGGATCAGCTTGCGCATTGCGCGGTAGTTGCGATCCAGCAGCTCTTCCAGCGCCGAATAGTAGATATCATCACCGAAGCGTTTCGCGAGTTCGATACAGCGCTTCTCGGCCGTACGAATGGCCGCCACGATGGCGTTGAAGTCGCTCAGGTTCCAGTGTGGCAGCCGGCAGTTATGCAGAATGAGCTTGAGCACATCCTGCTGCAATTCGCCCTTCCGGTAGATCTTCACCGGCGGGATCACCACGCCTTCCTCAAAAATCTGCCGCGCATCGGTCGGCAGGCTGCCCGGCACCTTGCCGCCGATGTCGGTCATGTGCCCGAACATCGCAGCCCAGGCAATGATGCGTCCGTCCTTGAAAATCGGCTTGAGCAACAGCCAGTCGTTGGCGTGGCTGATTGCGCCATTTGCCGAGTAGGGGTCGGAAGTGAGGAAGACATCGCCTTCCTCGATGGTGTCGTTGAACCCCTTCAGGAAGCCGTAGATAAACGAGCCGAACTGGCCGACGACCATCTTGCCGTCACGGTTCGCGATCATTGGAAACGCATCGCCCTGCTCGCGGATGCCCGGGGACATCGCGGTTCGAAACAGTACGGCATCCATTTCATGACGCGCATTGAGCATGGCGTTTTCGACAATGTCGAGAGTAATCGGGTCAACCTTCTTGCGCTTGAAGGCCTTGTTGCTGGTTTCGATGATCTGTGCTGGCATGGGTCTTCTCTCTGCGTGATCCGGTTATGTGGGTCGCCCCGCTGTGGGTCGCCCCGCGAAGTGAGGCCCGTTAGCGTTTGACCGCGGCTTTTTTCTTCGCCGCGGGTTTCTTGGCCACGGTTTTCTTCTTGACCGGGGCCTGCTTTTTCCCGGCAGTCTTTTTCTTCGCCGTGGCGGCCTTGGTCGAGGTCTTTGCAGCACCGCCCTTACCCGCGCCGCCGTTGGGGTTGATCAGGATATTACCGAACTTGTCGACGCTGCCGGTATGCCCCTGCAGAATGACGGTCGTTGAATCCATCTCCATGACCACGGCCGGTCCCTCGATCTTGTTACCGGCCTTGAGCTTGCTCCGGTCGTAGATCTGCGCCTTGCGCATCTTGCCGCCGGCGTAGATCTTGTGATCGGCAATGACCGCCGCCTTGGCGCTCGGCCCTCCGCGCTTGAGCTCCGGGGCCTTGACCTTGGTCGGTTTACCCTGCACGACAGCGCGCAGGTTGACGAGCTCCTTGTCGAGTTCCAGCGCGAAGGTGAAGAGCTGTCGGTGCATCTCGTCGAAGGGCGTCCCGATAGCGGCCAAGCCCTGCTTGCGCAGCTGCTTGAGATCGACATCGACCGTCAGCTGCAGGCCCTGGCCGTGATAGCGCACATCGACCTGGTAGCTCACCGACTGATCCTTGCGTGCCACACCTTCCTTGTCCAGCGTCTTGGCGGCGACGTCTGCCAGATCCTCGAAAATCCGTGCGACTTCGTCGACATCGGTATCGGAGAACTTGCGGATAAAGGTGCGCGAGGCCTCATCACGTACCCGCGTGGTCGCATCACCATAGGCGCACAGCACGCCCGGACCCGGCGGAATGATGACCGGCCACGACCCCATGAGCTTGCCGAGCGCATTGGCATGCAAGGGTCCGGCGCCGCCGAAGGCGATCAACGCGAAATCACGTGGATCATGGCCCTGCTCGACGGAGACCAGGCGCAGCGCGCCGCACATGTTTTCGTTGACGATATCGACGATGCCAGAAGCGGCCTCATGCACGGAGAGATCCAGCGACTGCGCAATGTTCTGCACCGCGGTCTCGGCCAGATCCTTGCGGATTTCCATGTCGCCGCCGAGCTTCACATCGGCCGGCAGATACCCGAGTACCACGTTGGCGTCGGTGACGGTGGGCAGCTCACCGCCCTTGTTGTACGCCGCAGGGCCTGGCGCCGCACCGGCACTCTCCGGGCCGACCCGCAGCGCCTTGGTAAGTTCGGGGACCTTGGCAATGGAGCCACCGCCGGCGCCCACGGTGCGCACATCGACGGACGAGGCGCGTACGGTCACGTCACCCACCGTCGTCTCGCGGCGCAGCTGTGCCTTGCCATCCTGGACCAGGCAGACATCGGTCGAGGTGCCACCCATGTCGAAGGTCAGCAGATTGGGGAAACCAGCCTGGCTGGCCACCCAGATGGCACCGGACACGCCACCCGCCGGGCCGCTCATGAGCAGGTTGACCGGTGTCTCCTCGGCTGCTTTCGCAGCCGCCAGACCGCCATCGGAGCGGAGCACGTGCAGCTGCACGTTTTTCATCTTCCGGGTGAGCTCGCGCTGGAGGTTGCGGATGTAGGTCTGCACCTTCGGCCGCACAAAGGAATTGGCGACGGTGGTGACGGTGCGCTCGTATTCCTGCATCTCCGGGACGACCTCCGAAGACAGCGACACCGGAATCTCAGGCATGACCCTCGCGGCCACGCGCTTGATCTTCTTCTCGTTGGCCGGGTTGGCGAACGAGTTGATCAGCGATACCGTCAACGCCTCGATACCCTTCTCGCGCAATCGGATCAGCTCCGCCTCGATCTGCGCCTCGTCGAGCTTACGCACGACTTTGCCCTGTGCGCTCATCCGCTCTTCCGCCTCGATGGTGAGAGCGAGGGGCGCGATGGGGTTGGACTTGTTGTAGATCACCCAGCCGCCGAGGCCACCGGGGACGTAGGAGCGGGCGATCTGCAGCACCTGGCGGTAGCCGCGGGTCGTCACCAGGCCCACCGTGGCACCGTTGCCTTCCAGCATGGTGTTCGTGGCCACGGTCGTCCCGTGCATCACGTGGGTAATTTCCTTCGGATCGATGCCCGCGTTGGCACAGACCTTCTCGATGCCGTTGAGCACGCCGATCGAAGAATCGTGCGGGGTACTGGGCACCTTGGCCGTAAACACATCTCCGGACTTTTCGTTTACCAACAGAAGGTCGGTAAACGTGCCCCCTACGTCGACTCCCAAGCGATAACTCATCTGTTCACCCGATTTGGCTGGTTGTTACCTGTTATCACGAACCCGTCGGGTCCGCCCTGTTTACTCTGACCAACGCCGCCGCGTTGCGCGCGCCTGACCGATGGCCCGTCCGAAGTGTGGTCAGGCAGCATTCTGTGCCACCACCTCCGGAAAACTGCCGGCCTTGGGAAGCATGGCTGGGACACCCCGTCCAAGCACTTCCGCAAGCCACTCACTGGTGGCGATGATACCGGCAAGATCCACCCCGGTGGTTATACCCGATCGATTGAGCATGTACACGAGGTCATCCGTTGGAATGTTGCCGGTGGCTGCCGGCGCGAACGGACAGCCGCCGATCCCGCCGATGCTCGCATCGAGTGCGCTGACGCCCGCCTGCACCGCGGCATAGGCATTCGCCAGCCCGGTGTTGCGCGTGTTGTGAAAGTGACAGCGGATGGCGATGTGCGGCAGGCGCTCGCGCACGGCTCCGATCATCTCGGTCACCTGGGCGGGCACGCCGACGCCGATGCTGTCGGCCAACGCAATTTCCACGGGCTCGGCTTCGGCCACCTGCTCGGCAATCTCCAGCACCCGTGCCAGCGGCACCTCGCCCTCGAAGGGGCAGCCGAAGGCCGCGGAAATGGTCACGCTGGCACGGATCCCGCTGCGCCGCGCTGCCGTGGCGATCTCGATCCAGTCGCGTATCGACTGCGCCGTCGGTACACCCTGGTTGCGCTGGTTATAGGTGTCGGTGGCGACCACTGGCATGCCGATTTCATCGACACCGGCCTCGAGCGCCCGGTCGAAGCCTCGTCGGTTGAGCACCAGCCCCGCGTAAATGACATCCTCACGCTTGGGCAGTCCGGCAAGCACGGCCTCGGCATCGGCCATCTGCGGCACCTTGCGCGGGTGCACGAAGCTGGCCACCTCGAGGCGCCGGATGCCCGCCGCCACGGCCCGGTTGATGTACTCAAGCTTGCTGGCCGTCGACACGACCTCAGGCTCGCTTTGCAGACCGTCGCGCGGTCCGACCTCGACGATCTCGATGTGCTGCATGGCTCAACCCTCCCCGGACCCGGCCCGAAGCGTCCCGGAAAACCCCGAGCGCAAACGCCGATCAGTTCATCGTCCCTGATTGTATACAACCTCGACGGCCAGCGTCAGTCCCGCCTTGGACCTTGACCCTCGGCGAAGCGGGATTGTATACACTACTGCCTGCCAGGCCGCAGGCGCGGCCCGCCAGCGCGGCATTCCGCCGTCCGACCAACTCAAATCAGAACCATGGGACGAGACGCATGACCACCGACACCACCTTACCGGCCGGGGCCCTGTCAGGGCTGCGGGTCATCGAGATGGGGACCCTGCTCGCAGGGCCCTTCTGCGGCCAGCTGCTGGGCGATTTTGGCGCCGAGGTCATCAAGATTGAACCCCCCGGCAAGGGCGACCCGATGCGCGAATGGGGCCAGGAAAAAGCCCACGGCAAATCCCTCTGGTGGCCTGTCATCGCGCGGAACAAGAAATCGATCACGTTGAACCTGCGCGAAGCGGCCGGGCAGGACATCGTCCGCGAACTGGTGCGCGATGCCGATTTCCTGCTGGAGAACTTCCGGCCGGGCACCATGGAGCGCTGGAACCTCGATTACCAGACGCTGGCGGAAATCAACCCGAAACTCATCATGATCCGCGTCTCGGGATTCGGCCAGACCGGACCCTATTCGCGGCGCGCCGGCTTCGGCGCGGTCGGCGAGTCCATGGGCGGACTGCGCTACGTCTGCGGTGATCCACAAACGCCACCCAGTCGCATGGGTATCAGTATCGGTGACTCACTCGCCGCCACCTTCGCGTGCGTGGGTGCGCTGTCGGCCTTGCATTACCGGGAGCGGACCGGCCGCGGTCAGGTCGTCGACTCAGCGATCTACGAGGCCGTGCTGAACATGATGGAATCGCTGATCACCGAGTACGACGCCGTGGGCTATATCCGCGAACGCCAGGGCTCGATTCTGCCCAATGTGGCGCCATCGAACGTCTACCCCACGAAAGACGACAAGCTGCATCTGATCGCCGCCAACCAGGACACGGTCTTCCGGCGGCTGGCCGCCGCCATGGGTCGCCCGGAACTTGCCGAAGACCCCCGCTATATCAGCCACACCGCCCGGGGTCAGCGCCAGCAGGAACTCGATGATCTGATCTCGGAGTGGACCCGGACGTTGACCCAGGAGGAGCTCATCGCCCTGATGGATGAACATGGTATTCCGGCCGGAGGCATCTATCGTGCCCCTGAAATGCTTGAGGACCCGCATTTCAAGGCCCGCCAGGCCATCATCGAGGTCATGCACCCGGAACTCGGTTCGCTGAAGATGCAGAACATCGCCCCCAAGCTCTCGCTCACGCCCGGCCAGGTCCGCGCTGTGGGGCCGGAACTCGGGCAGCATAACGCTGAAGTCTACGGCGGGCTGCTGGGCTACGACGAGACGCGCATACAGACGCTGCGCGACCAGGGGATCATCTGACCATGGCGAAGGATCTGCAGGCTGACTACGCTGCCGCCGGATTTGGCGGTGACCTCGCGCTTGGACAGCGCCCGGCCTTGGTGGTGATCGATTTCGTGCAGGCCTATCTGCTGCCGGAGTCACCCCTGTATGCCGGCGTGGAGACGGCGCGCGAGCACTGCGCCAGGCTGCTGGCGGCCGCAAGACGGGCGGCGATCCCCGTGCTGCATACCAACGTCGCCTTCACACCTGGTGGTATTGACGGTGGTGTTTTCTTCCGCAAGGTCAAGGCTCTGCGGGCCTTCGAACAGGGCTCACCGATGGGGGCGTTTGCCGAAGGTCTGGAGCCGGTCGCCGGCGAGCCGGTGATCACCAAACAATACGCCAGTGCATTCTTCGGCACGAGCCTGGCCTCGACGCTCACAGCGCTTGGTGTGGACACCGTACTGATCGCTGGCCTGTCGACCTCGGGCTGCGTGCGTGCCTCGACGGTCGACGCCATGCAACACGGATTCATCCCGGTCGTGGTGCGCGAAGCGGTGGGTGACCGCGACCCTGGCCCGCATGAAGCCAACCTGTTCGACCTCCAGGCCAAGTACGCCGAGGTGAAGTCGCTCGTGGAGGTCGAGGCTTACCTGGGCGGACTGCAGTCGTGAGCGGCCACTCTGCGCCCGCGCGGGTGCAGCCTCGCATCGGTCCGATCACCTGCGTCACCGTCACCACGGAAGACCCCGAGAGCACCGCTGCACTCTACCGCGAGTGGCTCGACTACCGCGATGTCCCCGGCGGCGCCGACCCGCTGCCGGAGACCCTCGCCACCAGCTGGGGCGTCCCCGATCAGGCCGGTGCGGATGTCCGGCTGCTGGCGCCAGCGGAAGACAGCGGTTTCTGGTTCCGTTTCGTAGCCGGCCAGACCGGCGACTACCGCGCGCTGACCACCTGGGGCTGGAACGCCTCGGAGCTGATTGTCCAGGATGTCGACGCCCTGGCCGCGCGCCTGGTGGGTTCGCCGTTTCGCATCATCGGCCCCCCGGAGGATCTGTCTTTCACCGATGCCATCCGCGCCATGCAGATCGAGGGACCCGCCGGGGAGGTGGTCTACCTGACCCAGTTCAAGCGCCGACTGGAAGAATTTGATACGCCTGAGCCTGCCTGTGCAGTAGATCGGTGTTTCATCGTGATTCTGGGCGGCGCCGACCTCGCTGAACTCAAGCGTTACTATGAGGCCGTTTTCGGCGTCCCCGATGCGCCGGTCATGCCGGTGAAAATCGGTGTGCTGTCCAATGCCCTGGGGTTGCCGGTGGACCAGGCCCACGACCTGTCGGCGCTGCCGCTGGCCGGCCAGAGTTTTATCGAGGCCGACCAATACCCGCCGGAGACGGTCGCCCGGGCGGCGCCCGAGGGGGCGCTGCCCCCAGCCATGGCGATCGTCAGTTTCCGCGTTCCCGATCTTGCGCCCCACGAGCCCGCGGCCCTCGGGCCGGTGTATACCAGCGAGCGACCCCCGTATGCGGGGGCCCGCGCGCTGACATTGCGAGGCCCGGCCGGCGAGCTCATCGAACTCATCGAATCGCGCGACTGAGCGCGGTCAGCGTTTGCGCGCGATCGTCAGTCCGTCACCGATGGGCACCATACTGAGGTCGATCCGCTCGTCGGCATGGAGCTGGCGGTTGAGGGCGCGCAGCGCCCGTGTATCGGCGTCGTCGCGCTCAGGGTCGGCTACGGCACCGCCCCACAATACGTTGTCGAACAGGATCAGTCCGCCAGGGCGCACCAGGTCCAGGCACAACGCGTAATACTCCGCGTAACTTTCCTTGTCGGCATCGATAAATGCGAGGTCCCACTGGCCCGCCTCGCCCGCATCGAGTCGCGCCTGCAGCGTCTCCATCGCCGGGGCGATGCGCAGGCTGATCCTCCCGGCGACCCCCGCCTTGGCCCAATAGCGCCGGGCCACGCCGGTCGACTCATCATTCACATCGCAGGCGAGCAGATGACCGTCACGCGGCATCGCCAGCGCCATCGCCAGGCTTGAATACCCGGTATAGACCCCCACTTCGATGATCCGCCGCGCCCCTGAGACGCTCACCAACATCTGCATGAACTGCCCCTGCTCCGGTGCAATCTGCATGTTGGCGCCCGGCATGAGCGCGGTCTCCGTGCGCAGACGTCTCAGGACCTCAGGTTCACGCAGCGACACGTCGAGCAGGTACTCGTGCAGTCGCGCCGTCAGGTTGAGCGTTGTTCTCGACATCGACAGGCTCCGTCCAGGTTGATGCGCCGCCATCCTACTACGCATCACACGTACAATGCCGCGACAGCTCAGGAGCCGCCCCGATGCATGCAGACCCGCAACA
>PWZL01000075.1 GCA_003567475.1 Gammaproteobacteria bacterium
CCGGCGGCTGCGCAGGTCAGCCGCATCGACGCAGGTCTGCCCACGGTCTATGCAGCCACCAGCGAGGCCTTCATCCCGCAGATGCTCAATCTCGACGTGATCGGCGCGGTCAGTTTCCGCAAGGGCTGCTACACCGGCCAGGAAATCGTCGCCCGCACGCAGAATCTGGGCCGCATCAAGCGGCGCATGGCCCGCTACCTGGCCGCGGAGCCCGTGGCGCTCGCCCCGGGTGAGCGGCTGTTCGCGGCCGTACCCAGCGACCCCGACGTCACCGCCGTGGCACAGGTCGTCGACTGTGAGGGTGCCGGGGTGCTGGCGGTGGTCGCGCTGGACCAGGCCGGCGCACCCCTGCACGCCCCCGGTGGCGCGGTGCTCACGCCCGCGCCGCTGCCCTACCCGGTGCCGGAGCTCCCGGACGACTGAGGCGTCCGTCCGCCTTCCGGGCGCAGGTGGGGGAACAGCAGCACGTCGCGGATCGAGGGCTGACCGGTCAGCAGCATCACCAGCCGGTCGATGCCGACCCCCAGCCCCCCGGCCGGGGGCATGCCGTATTCCAGTGCACGCACATAGTCCGCGTCATAGACCATCGCTTCGTCGTCGCCCGCCGCCTTGCTCGCGACCTGCTGGCGAAAACGCGCATCCTGCTCTTCGGGATCGTTGAGTTCGGAGAAGCCATTGGCCAGCTCACGCCCGCCGATGAACAGCTCGAAGCGCTCGGTGACGAAGGGATCGGCGTCGGTCGCGCGCGCCAGGGGAGAGACCTCCGCGGGGTAGCCGGTCATGAACGTCGGCTGCTCCAGCCGCGCCTCTACGGTCTTCTCGAACAACTCGAGTTGCAGCTTGCCAGGCCCATACTCGGGCTTCACCGGCACCCCACAGCGTTCACAGACCGCCCGCAGGTAGTCGCGATCCCGCAGCCGCGAAGCCTCCAGACCGGGGTTGAACTCGAGCAACGACGCCTCTAGCGGCAGACGGCGGAAGGCCGGCGTGAGATCGTAGGCCGTGCCCTGGTAGTCGAAGACCAGTCCCGGGCCCACAGCGCGGGCGGTCTCGCGCACCAGCGTCTCCGCCAGCGCCATGACGACCTCATGATCGGCGTAGGCCTGATAGAGCTCGAGCATGGTGAACTCGGGGTTGTGCTGCGTGGACAGGCCCTCGTTACGGAAATTGCGGTTGATCTCGTAGACCCGCTCGAACCCACCCACCAGCAGGCGCTTGAGATACAGCTCCGGGGCAATGCGCAGATAAAGCTGCATGTCCAGCGCGTTGTGGTGAGTCACGAACGGGCGCGCGTTCGCGCCGCCCGGGATTGGCTGCATCATCGGCGTCTCGACTTCCATGAAATCGAGCGCGTCGAGGAACCGGCGGATGTGCTGGATGATGGCCGTGCGGGTGCGGAAGACCTGGCGCACTTCGGGATTGACGATCAGGTCGACATAACGCTGGCGGTAGCGCTGCTCGGTATCGGCCAGGCCGTGGAATTTCTCCGGCAGCGGCCGCAGCGATTTGACCAGCACCCGCAGCGCGTCGGCGCGCACCGTCAGCTCACCGGTACGGGTGCGGAACAGTGACCCCTGCACGCCCACGATGTCGCCGAGATCCCAGCGTTTGAACGCCTGGTACACCCCCTCGGGCAGACGATCGCGTTCGAGATGGACCTGGATCTGGCCGCTGCGGTCCTGCAGCTTGATGAAACTCGCCTTGCCCATCACCCGCTTGGAGAGCATGCGACCGGCCACCCGCACCGTGATCGCATCGCCCTCCAGCGACTCGCTGCTGCGCGCCTCGTAGGTGGCATGCAACTCGCCGGCGAGGGCATCACGGTGAAAATCGTTCGGGTAGGCCTGCCCCGAGGCACGCAGCTCGGCGAGCTTGCGCCGCCGCTCCTCGAGCAGTGTCTGCCCGGTCCTGCCTTCCCCGCTCACCGGGATCCCCCTGTACTCATTGCCTGCATCCTGTCGTTTGCATGATCACCGGGCCCCGGTCACAGGCCCTGTTTGAGACTGGCCTCGAGGAACATGTCGAGATCCCCGTCGAGGACCGCCGTCGGGTTACCCGTCTCCACCGCTGTGCGCAGATCCTTGATCCGCGACTGGTCGAGGACATAGGAACGGATCTGGCTGCCCCAGCCGATATCCGCCTTGGTGTCCTCCAGGGCTTCGGCTTTTTCCCGACGCTTCTGCATTTCAAGCTCATAGAGCTTGGCCTTGAGCTGGGACATCGCCGTGGCCTTGTTCTTGTGCTGGGAGCGGTCGTTCTGGCACTGCACGACGATCCCGGTGGGGTTATGGGTGATGCGCACGGCCGACTCGGTCCGGTTGACGTGCTGACCGCCCGCGCCGCTGGCCCGGTAGACATCGATGCGCAGGTCGGCCGGGTTGATCTCGATGTCGACCTCGTCGTCCACCTCGGGGGAGACGAACACAGCGGCAAACGAGGTGTGCCGGCGATTGCCCGAGTCGAAGGGGCTCTTGCGCACCAGCCGGTGCACGCCGGTCTCGGTCCGCAGCCAGCCGTAGGCGTAGTCGCCGGTGAATTTGACCGTGGCGCTCTTGATGCCCGCCACCTCGCCCGCGGAGACCTCGATCAGCTCGGTCTCGAAGCCGCTCTTCTCACCCCACTTCAGATACATGCGCAGCAGCATCTCGGCCCAGTCCTGGGCCTCGGTACCACCGGAACCCGCCTGCACATCCAGGAAGGCGTTGTTGCCGTCGAGCTCGCCGGCGAACATGCGTCGGAACTCCAGCCGCGCGACTTCCTGCTCCAGGCCTGCGACATCGCCGCCAACCTCGACGACGGTGGCCTCGTCGCCCTCCTCCACCGCCATGTCGAGCAGCTCGCGCGCGTCGGTCAGCCGCTGACCCAGGCCGCCCAGCAGCGAGACGATGTCATCGAGCTGGGCGCGCTCGCGGCCGAGCGCCTGCGCACGGGTCGGATCCTCCCAGACGGTGGGCTGCTCGAGCTCGCGTTCGACTTCGGTCAGGCGTTCCTGCTTGGCATCGAAGTCAAAGATACCTCCTCAGGGTCGCTGAACGGCCCTCGAGGTCGGTAATGAGATGGCGGATATCGCTGGCTTCCATCGCGCGTGGTGTCCCGGTTGAGGCAAAGAGGCTATGGCCGCAGGACTGCGTATCGCTGCGCCGAAGGCGCGGGAGTCTACCAGATCGGCGCGCTCACGGGCCGGGCGGCTGCAGGTGTTCGACCAGCAGCTGCACCTCACGACGCCCCTGCCAGGCGTTGACCTGCAGTCGATAGACCATCTCGACGAGCTCGCCGGTCACCGGCCAGGGCGCGGGACAGCCGAAGGCGATCGCACCGATCCGCGCAGTTCCGCAGGGGGTCGTCAGCGACAGTCGCAGATGGCCGGTACCGACCTCGCGGGCGGCCAGGACTTCGAAGCGGCCCTGAAAGCTCGGCTCCTCGAACCCCGCACCCCACGGTCCGGCCGCCTCCAGCAGCTCGGCGGTGTCGAGGGTCAGTTCAGCGGCGGTCAGTTCACCATCGGTGAGCAGCTCGCCGCGCAACTGAGCCGCGTCGAGGCGCAGGCCCGCGGCCGCCGAGAACGCCTCGGTGAAGTCGTCCAGAGCCGCCTCGCGCAACGTCAGGCCCGCGGCCATCGCATGCCCACCAAACCCCTCGATGAGGCCCGGTCGGGTCACGGCCACCCGTTCGAGGGTATCGCGCACATGCAGACCAGGCACCGAGCGCGCCGAGCCCTTGAGCCGACCCTGCCCGTCCGGCGCGAAGGCCACCACCGGGCGGTGATGGCGCTCGCGGATGCGCGCGGCGATCAGCCCGACCACCCCCTGATGCCAGTCGGGCCGATACAGCGTCAGCGCCGGCGGCAGGCGCTCGCTCGCCGCCGCCGGCAGCG
The DNA here is from genome assembly GCA_003567475.1 of Gammaproteobacteria bacterium. Classification (GTDB taxonomy): domain Bacteria; phylum Pseudomonadota; class Gammaproteobacteria; order Steroidobacterales; family PWYM01; genus PWYM01. The sequence continues at coordinate 3,875 of PWZL01000075.1, forward strand.
CCTCGACCAGCGCCTCGGCCTCCTCACGCATGCGCGCCTCGAGCACACGGCGTTCACGGTTGAGTGCCTCGAGCTCTCCGGCGAGGCGGGCCGCGATGACCGGGTCGTCGGCCAGCAGGCAGGCGATGCCTACCGACATGTCGGTGAGTCGACCGGCAGCATTCAGCCGTGGCCCTGCGGCGAAGCCCAGATCCGCCGCGCAGGCGCGCGCCGGATCCCGGCCCCCGGCACGCAACAGTGCAAGCACCCCGGGTGAACAGCGCCCAGCGCGGATCCGCTGCAGCCCCTGAGCCACCAGGATGCGGTTGTTGTGATCCAGCGGCACCACGTCAGCCACGGTCCCGAGCGCGACCAGGTCGAGCCAGGCGGTCATCTGCCGGGGCGCGGTGTGAGCCACCTCGCCGCGCTCGGCCAGGCTGCGGGCCAACGCGGCGAGCAGATAAAACGCCACGCCTACGCCGGCGAGGTGTTTGTGCGGGAACGGCTCGTCGGGCAGGTTGGGATTCACCAGCGCGCAGGCGTCCGGCAAGGTATCGCCCGGCAGATGGTGGTCGGTGACGATGACGTCGATGCCACGGCGACGGGCGGCAGCGACGCCCTCGACGCTGGCGATACCGTTGTCCACGGTGATCAGCAGCCCCGGCTGACGGGCCGCCGCCAGCGCCACCACCTCAGGCCCCAGCCCGTAACCGGTCTCGAAGCGATTGGGGACGAGGTAGTCGACCTCGCGAAACCCCAGCGCGCCCAGACCCCGCACCAGCAATGCCGTGCTGGTGGCGCCATCGGCATCGAAATCGCCGACGATGAGCACACGTTGGTCCTGCCGCCGGGCCTCGAGCAGGCGCTCGACCGCCGGAGCCAAGCCGGCGAACCGGCCGACCGGGACCAGCCCCCCCAGCCCGGTGTCCAACGCCTCGTCCCCCGGGACGTCACGCGCCGCGTAAATCCTGCGCAACAGCGCCGGCAGGGCGGGATCCAGCGCAATCGACGCCGGCACCGGCCGCGTGACCACAGGGCGGTAGCGTCGACTCATGGTCGCCACCGGGCCCACAGTCGCAGGCGATCGGCACGGCTCAGCCGTCCACCCCGGCCCGTCTCGTCCCGCCAGGAGAGGCCCGCGAGGCGGCCCCGGGCCAGCGCCTGCCAGGCGGGCCGCAACCAGGCGCGCTCCAGGTCGGCAAACCGATCATCGGCCTGCCCCGACAGGGCGACCCAGCAGTCGCTCTCGCCCGCCGGCCAGGCCGCGGACAGCGCGGCGAAGTCGGCCGGCGGAGGCAGCGGCGGACGGCCGGCCAGCCGCATCAACCCCCGGGCCTGCGGCGCCGTCGCGAGCAACTGGGCCCGGCAGGGCGTGGGCGGCGGACAGTGCCCGCCCCCGGACAGCCACAGCCCGTCGACCCGGCCCTGCCCGGCGCCCTCCCGCTGCGCATTGACCGGATGGGCATGGAACAGCATCTGCGCCTCGGTCAGCAGCCGGCGCAGGCGTCGGCTGTCCTGCGAAGACAGCAACGCCTGGTCGAAACGGACATCGAGACATTCACTGACCGGCGAAATCCCCGCCGCCATCGCCGCCGCGCCCGCCCCGAACAGATACCAGCGGTCCGGTGCCGCCACCTCGACGGCGAGGCCGTCGGCCGCCCACAGGGTCCCCAGCGCAGCGGCCAGCGCCCCGGCCTCCTCGGCGGTGAGCACCGGCGCCGGTGGCCCCGCCACGGTCACATGATCGGTATGCACCGCCAGGCTCACCGGTTCAGCCAGCGCCACCTCGCGACCCCGCCACTGCGCCCCTTCGAGGCGCTGCACTCGATCGCCCAGGGCCATGAGGGGGGCCACCGGCAACCTGTCGTCGGCCTGCGGCGTCCCCTGCGCACAGGCCTGCAACACCGCGTCGATCCCACCGGAGACGCGGGGCAAGGGTCGGCTGCGGGCCAGCCACGCCCGCAAACGGCGCGGCACCCCTGACCCCTCGGCGGCCGCTCGGGTCAGGCCCGGTATAATCAACCCGAACTCAGCCATGCCCGAGGGACCCCGACACGATGAAACTGCATGTCGATCGCACCACCGCAAACACCGTGACGGCCTGGGGCGAAGGCGAGATCCGCGTGCGTGAGCAGGTCATTCGCAACAGTGTCATCCTGACGGCCGAGCGCATCATCCATCCCTGGAGCGGCCGCAGCGCAACCACCTTGAGCCGCGACGACCTGGCCCCGGTGCTTGCCCTCGAACCGACCCTCATCGTGCTGGGGACCGGACAGCACCTGATGTTTCCCGATGCGGCGCTGCACGCCGACATTCTAGCCCGCGGGATCGGACTCGAGGTGATGGACACACCCGCCGCCTGCCGCACCTACAACATCCTGGTCCACGAGGGCCGCAGCGTGGCGGCCGCACTGATCATCGACGAAACCCTCAGCCCGGCCACGGCCCACTGACGTCGGTACCTCACCGGGCAGGCAGCAGCGGGAGCGGATCGACGGGCTCGCCGTCGACGCGGATCTCGAAGTGCAGCAGCGGCCGCTGACCCGGCCCATCGCCCATCGCCGCCAGCCGCTGACCGGCGCCGACCTGGTCACCTTCGCTGACCACCGCGCCACGAATATGGCCATACGCGCTCAGCCAGGTGTTGTTGTGCTTGATGATGATGACCTCGCCGTAGCCGACCAGCCCGCTACCCGTATACACCACGCGCCCGGGCGCAGCGGCCACGACCGGCTGGCCGACACTGCCGCTGACGCCGACGCCGCGGCCAAGCGCGCCGTCCGCACCAAAGCCATAGGCCAGCTGCCCCTGCGCCGGGGCGTATCGTCTA
>PWZL01000089.1 GCA_003567475.1 Gammaproteobacteria bacterium
CCCGGGCGATCGACGCGCGCCTGATCGGCCGCGATGATCTCGAGGGGGTCAGCAAGTTCACCCGATACGGGCTGGAACTGGCTGCGGGTCGCGGTCCCTGGTCGATGCAGGGCGAATATATCTGGGTCGACATCGATCTCGACCGCGATGCGCTGGTGCGTGCGCTCGGCGCCAACGCCACCCCCGAGAGTTCGCTCACCCAGAAGGGCTGGTACGTCCAGGGCAGCTACTTCTTCACGGGCGAGCACAGCAACTACCGCGCCTTCTCCGGCGATTTCGGCCGCGTCATCCCGAACCGCAACTTCTCCCTGCGTGAGGGGGGCTGGGGCGCCTGGGAGGCGGCGGTACGCTACTCGATGGCCGACTCGCTGGAGCACACCCGACCAGGACGTGGGCAGAAGCTCGAGCACTGGACGGCGGGGCTCAACTGGTACCTGAACCCGGAAGTCATCTTCAAGTTCAACGTCATGTATCTCGAGGGTGAGCGTGACGTGTTCAAGGATGACGGCTGGGTGTATGCGGCCCGCTTCCAATACGAATTCTGATTCAGGCCGAGGAGACAGGATGATGCAACGACGATTGACAGCACTGGCGGTGTCGACCGCCTTATTCGCAAGCTCCGCCGCGGCCCTGCAGAACGGTGATTTCTCGGCGTTCGATCAACCGGCCGACGGCGCCACCATCGGCTACGCCACAGGCGAGGGCCCACCGGGCTGGTATATCACGGTATCGTTCGACGGCGGCACGGTCACCTACAGTGACACCGCTGCGGCCGACGGGCGCGGATACTTCTCTTTCAACAACATTGGTCCCAACCCGCGACCGGGCTTTGGTGACAACAAGCTCGAGCAGTGCGTCCCCATCGACGAGGAGCTCGGTTTCACCATCACCTATTCGGCGCTGGCGACCGAGGTGGCCGGAGACGAGGACCTGCGAACCCGCGTGAATCCGAACTTCTACGCCACGCGGGAAGACTGTCTGCTCGACATCTTCGAGGATGCCGGCGACCGCCGGCTGTCTGACGACGGCCGACCGAACGATGACGCCGACTATCGGTTCGTCGAGGACGACGCCGGCATCTGGCGGGACTTCTCGCCGGACAACATCGCCAATCTGCGCTATACAGCGGATGACATTCCCACGGGCAGCACCTACATGCTGTTCAGCCTCCGTGCACGTAATCGCAGCGATAACGTCCCTGACGCGGAAGTTCGATTCGACACTATCCGCGTGGTCCAGGAAGGAAGCGACCAGAACCTGGTGATCAACGGCAGCTTCGAGCATGCGGAGCTGTTCGATGGCTCGCCCATCGCTGGCATGGACGGATGGGTCATCGGCCGCGGGGGCGACCCTCTGCTGCGTGCGGCGGTCGGACCGCAGGATTTCGCGCTGTCAGGGGAGAACGTCTTCTATTTCGAGGGCCTGCAGAGCGGCTTCGGCGACAGCCGGCTCGACCAGTGCATCGCACTGGACGGCGAGGACATCCGCCCGTCGGTGTTTGCGTACACGCTGACACCAGACTCGGGAGTCAGCGTCCGTCTGAATGCGGACTTCTACGCAACCGACGACTGCAGTGACGACGCCCTCGGCGGCCTGCGCATCCGGGAAGACTTCGACCTGGATATCGATCCGGCCACCTGGACGGCGCTGATCACCGACGAGATCCGGACCGCCGGAGAGTATGCCGACGCCGGCTCCGCACTGATCAGCGTGCGCGTGCGTGACCGCAGCGACAGCGGGGATCCCAGCGCGTTCCCGAACATCGTGTTCCTGGACGATGCTGCTTCCGTCTCGGCCATCGCCACGCCGACGTTCTCGCCGGCACCGGGATCCTATGAGGATTCGGTGGAGGTAACCCTCAGCACGGCTACGGACAACGCAGTGATCTATTACACGCTGGACGGGACCGATCCCGACGACACCGCAGCAAACGTGCCGAGTGGTGGCAGCGTACAGATCACCGAGACGTCGACGCTGACCGCCCGCGCGTTCCTCGATGGCCGCTTCTCGGCAGCCCGCAGTGGTGAGTACACGATCACCGAGCCGGCGCCGCCGCCGCCGCCCCCGCCCCAGGAGCTCAGCACGGGCTGCAGCATCTCCGACCGGCCCTCGCCGCTGGATCCCACCCTGTGGGTGCTGGCCGCGTTGGCCGCGGGTGGACTGCTGTGGCGCCGTCGCCGGGAGGCCCGGGCAGGTACGGCCCGCAGCTGAGGTAACTTCCGCTGCAGTGGCGGCCCGGTTTGGCCGGGCATCGATCGGACCCACCCGCGGCGACGCGGGTGGGTTTTTTCATTCCACTGGGGTCGCCAATTGCGTGAGTATGGCGAGGGTCTGCTCGAGCAGCCGTTCGGGCGGATCGCTGGCATCCAGGCGCACCACCCACTCGGGTAACGGCTCGAAGCGGGCGGCGACCTCGGCGGCCAGGCCGGGACGCCGATCCGGCGCCGCGTGGCGAGACTCGCCTGCAGTAGCGTTGGCCAAACGGGCCTCGGCCAGGTCGACGGCGCACGTCAGATGCACGGCCACGACCTCGGCACCTGCTTCTTTCGCTGCGGTCGCAACCCGATCGAGATCGCTGCGCCGCGAGAAGGGCATGCCATCGACAATCGCGCCCTGGCCCTCACGGCAGGCCGCCCGGACCGCCTCGACGACGGCGCTGAGTGCCGCCGCCTTCTCCACCATGCTGGCCGTGCCTTCCGGGAAGAGCTCGGCGCGCAGCCGGTCCCGGTCGACGATCCGCAGGCCTGTTCGAGAGGCAAGCGCCGTGGCGAGCGTGGACTTGCCCGCGCCGGGCAGGCCCGCCAGGAGCAAGACCACCGGGCGCTGCGTGATGCGCGCGGCCTGATCCGAGTGACTGTCCATGATGATGCGGCGCTCGCGAGTCAACCAGAGGACACGATAGGCGCAGACCTCGAGCCGCGCCAGCCTGGGTGGCACGGTGATCGGGTTCGGCGGGACGTGCAGGTCAAGGGGGCTGCGGACGCGCGCGGCGCTGCTACAATGGCCGCCAGGGGCCCTTAGCTCAGTTGGTTAGAGCATCCGACTCATAATCGGTTGGTCGCAGGTTCAAGTCCTGCAGGGCCCACCAAATTTCTTACTTGGGTCTCAGGCCCATGCAGCGTGAGGGCCAGGGTCGCCCCTTAGCCTAAATGACGGCTTCCAGCCCTTTGCGGTCGATCAGGTTCAGAAGCTTCAGAGACGGGCCGCTCGGCTTCTTGTCCCCCACTTCCCATTTCTGCACCGTCGATACGCTGGTATTAAGTACCGCGGCAAACACCGCCTGGCTCACGTGGGCCTGTTCACGTAGTGCCTTGATCTTGTGCGGCAGCATCTCCTGAACCTCAAGACGGCTCAGCGCCTCGAACTCGCCCATGCGACGCTTGGTGATCAAGCCGGCGCCTTGCAGGCCGCGCGCTGTCTCCAGCATCTCCTCGATGATCCTGCTGTCACGCTTTTTCGTTGCCATTACGCACCTCCAGAATCTCGCCGGCCGCCAGCGCAATGCGCAGTTTCCGGTCATCAAGCCCGAGCAGCTCCTTCGCCACTTCCTGCAATACCTTGAGCTCATCCTGACGAATGTTGGCGCGTTCGTTCTTGTTGAAACCGTATAATGAAGAACCAGCGCCCGGCCATTTTCGTTGCAACAATCGTTCTGGCTCCTCCGCGCTTCCCCTGGCCCGGCAGCGCTATGCGCTTTTTCAGCACATGGCCGCCGAGGTCCGCATCGACGAGCCCTTGGCTGATCTCTACGACTGCACTCAATAGATCGGCATCGGCCAATCCTGCCTTTTTCATCCACCGGCTGAATGTGCGGGTTCGGAAGACTCCTCTCACCGCGTAACTATACCACTCAGTATGGCATTTCTCTATAGCCGAACTGCCCTCAAACCAGGGCGTGACCGCTCAGATGGCGAGGATACTCATAATCGGTTGGTCGCAGGTTCAAGTCCTGCAGGGCCCACCAACTTTCATAAGCGCCAATGGGTTATGGGCGGGCGACCATCCGACTTTATGGGTTTTGGTCGCTCGTGCGACCTCCGCTGCGACTCGCGTCATTCGCGATCGAAGTGATCGATTTCGACGACTCTAGAGCCCAGCAACAACAGATCGCGCTCGACGCTGGGGTGATGCACCCGACGCCTTATGTTCGAACCCAGGCTGAGTACCGGCTCGCTTTCCCGCCAAGTGGTGCCTCCGTCCGTCGTGTGAGCGATGACATCAAGAGATCTCTGGTGGTAGCCCATATGACCACGGTTAACGATGATGCCGAAGTCGTCGCTGGAGCGGGCAAACGCGACCTTTGCCGCCCCTTCGTAAACGATCTCCCATGTACGACCTGCGTCGACGGTGCGAATCAGATGCTGGGTGCCATCCAGATTGATCGCGGTGGCGAAAATTGTCGACTCGGAAACAATGACGAGATCCCACAACATGTAGTACCCGGTCTCCACCGTTTCGAGTAATCGTCCGTCGGTATCGAAGACCTTGATCGATGCGTCAGCCCAGGGAATGTACAGACGGTCTTGGTGATAGCGCAGCGGGAAACGTCCGAATCCGTCGAACCCAGGCCGGGGCAGCTCATGGATCCGGCTCCAGGACCTACCCACATCATCCGAGCGCAGTAGCGTCAAATGATATTCAGGCCAAGTATCCCCTCCAGGATGCATCATGTGAAACAACATGCCGAAGGCTGTGCCCTCGTGGTTGAAAATGACATCCACGATGGCGCCCTGAAACTCCAGGTACCGGACCTCAGACCAGGTCTCGCCACCGTCACTTGTCAGGAGCGCCGCCGTCAGGTACTGGCACGCATCAGGACAGCCGATGGGGGCAGAGACCGTGACCAGCCCACGTTTCTCGTCGGCGAACGCAATAGCCCGTGGATTCCATCCGCATTCAATCGGTCGCACAAGCCAGCTCTTGCCGCCGTCTCTGGTCTTGTAGACCACGGGTGCTTGCCCACGCCGTAAGCCTGTGCCCATGGCGTACCCCACCAGCGGAGTCACGAACTGGAGATCGCGGAGGCTATAGTCCAGACGCGGGGCGATTCTCAATCCATAGGTGCTATGCGTAGGCACCGACTGGGATTCATCGGGTTTCACCACATCGTATCTGCCAGCCGCAGGGACTGGTTCAACGGGCCAGAAAACCATCAGGATAGCGGCGAGCGCCATGAGTCCGCGGAGTTGGCTTTTCATGGTGTGGCACTCCCGCTGAATGCTCATCCAGGCAGAGTGGGCCGACCCGATTGTCAGATCGCCTGACACTTATATCTCAGCCAGTCGACGAGAGTCGACCACGGGGAAGCCGGCGGGCGCCGAGACTCTGCCGGACGTCCATCCGCTCCCCCCTTCGGCTCCGGCCCTCCACCGGCCTTTCTGCTGGCGGCGTTGGTGCAGGAGAAGTGGCTGCGCGTGCTGAAGGGCAAGAAGCGCGGCGTGGAGGCGGTGGATTCCGCGGCCATCCAGGCCAACAGCAAGAGGCTCACGGGCACAGCCGGGAAGAGCCCGACCGAGAAGAAGCCGCCGGTCAAACGCAAAGCCCCCGTCCGCAAGAAAGACGTGATCGAGCGATCTCCTTTCGGATGGTCGCCGTCCGTAAGCGCAAGCAAAGACTCCAGAAAATCTTCTCCCCTTCCCATGACCGGTGCAATACCGGTGTGAGCCTTTTCCTCTCCCGCACAATCACTTAGCCCAAACGGGGGTTTTGCGTGCTGCTGCTCACCCTAGTGGGCGCGACCTCAGCCCAACGCTATCACCGCGGGGCAAGCCTCCGCTCCAGCGAGTGCTCGAGCAGACTGACCAGCGACCTGCGCTTCTCAACCGAAAGCCGGTCGAGATTCCACTGGCGCCAGCGGATTGCAGGCAAGTCCCGCGCGTGGGGAACGGCAAGCAGCGACCAGTCGGGATTACCCTTCTCGAAACCGATCAGAAAGCTCCGGTGCCGGTCGGACATCTGGCGGATCAGTTGGTCGATCAGCTCGGCCTGAGTCGCCCTCAGGGTTTCCAGCGGAATGGCGACCTCGGTCATGCCGTCGAATCCGTCGCGGTAGTCAGCGGTCAGGTCTTTGACACGACCGGATAGAACCTCGCCCATCGGCCTGTTGTGGCTCAGCAGATAGACGAGGAAGGTTTCGCGCAGGCTGTCGGTCAGGCCCTCTGCGTCCAGGAGCCACCGAACATCAAAGAAATCGCGCGGGTGCTGCCGGTCAAGGGCCGCCACAAGCTTTCCGGCGTAGAGGTCGTCGAAGGACACAACATTGGTCTCGGCGAAACCAAAAGCCGCTTCGACCCCTGCCGTCACGGGCATCACAGCAGGGTCTCTGACCACACCGCGCAGGACAGGGGAAACCTCGATCTTCACCTGCGACCCATCGGCGTGGATCAGCAGCCGCATGAGCAGCCTGACCTGCCGCCGATACTGCTCAAGAACCGGCACCCAGATCCTCCGGCACGGTGATCAGGTAGACCGGGTCGAGCCGACC
>PWZL01000097.1 GCA_003567475.1 Gammaproteobacteria bacterium
ACTGAGGCGCGGCGCCGGCCCGCAGCCGCGCGGGCCTTACAGCCGCAGGGCGCCGTCGACTTCGATCACGCGTCCGCTGACGTAGTCGTTCTCGATCAGGTAGACCACCGTGTGGGCGATCTCCTCGGGTTCGGCCATGCGCCGCAGCGGAATCATGGCCTTCATCTTGTCGAGTGCCTCGGGCTTCATGCTGGCCACCATTTCGGTGTTGACGAAGCCGGGGGCGATCGCATTGGCGCGAATCCCGTAGCGCGCGAGTTCCTTGGCCCACACCACCGCCATGGCGGCCACCCCGGCCTTGGCCGCAGAGTAGTTGGTCTGGCCCATGTTGCCGGCGCGCGAGATGCTGGAGATGTTGATGATCACCCCCTTCGAGCCGAGCTTGATCATGCGTTCGGCGGCTTCGCGACCGCAGAGGAATACGCCGGTGAGATTGACGTCGATGACCGACTGCCACTGGGCAAGACTCATCTTGCCAGTGATCTCGCCGTCCTTGGCCTTGATGAGCAGCCCGTCGCGCAGAATCCCGGCGTTGTTCACCACGGCATCCAGTGCGCCAAAGTCGCCGGTGACGTCGTCGAACAGTTTCACCACGTCTTCTTCCTGGGCCACGTTCGCGCTGTAGCCCCGCGCGTCTGCGCCGGCCTTGCTGCACTCGGCGACCATGGCCTCGAGTGCGCTGGCATCGACGTCGACCAGTGCGAGCCTGGCGCCGCGGGAGGCGAGCGCGCGCGCCATGGCAGCGCCCAGGCCACGGGCGGCGCCCGTGATCAGAATGACTTTATCCTTGATATCCATCTCAGGTCCTTCGGCTTGCGGTTGATGGGATGTTGTTGTCGTGCCGGGGCACGCCGCTGGCGGGCGGGCGCCCGACCACACGGATTGTGCGGTGCATCATACTCCCGCATTCCGGGGATTTCACCCGCCGGGCTGCTCAGGCGCCGAGCGCGCGCCGGCAGAACTCGGTGAACTGTGCCCGGACCTGTGTCGCGCTGACCGGCCCGCCAGGGCGGAACCACTTCGGGATCCAGTTGATCGCGCCCATGATGGCGTTGCCGGTCATGCGCACATCGCAGGGCGCGATGCTGCCGTCGGCGATGCCCTCGGCAATCAGCGCCTCGAAGTCCAGACTGTGCTGGCGCGAACGCTCCAGGATGTCGGCCTTGTGGCCGGGTTTCAGCGAGGGAATCTCGCTCATGATCGCCACCGGGCCCTCTTCGCCGCAGAGTGCTTCGAGATGGTGATCCAGGTAGCTCAGCGCCCGGTCGAGGCCGCTGCCTCCGGCGGCCTGGCCGCGGGCCATGGCGCGCGTGCCCAGGTCGGCGGCACGGCGGTAGCACTGGTAGACGAGTTCCTCCTTGCTGCGCACATAGTAGTAGAGCGCGGCATCGGTGAGGTCCAGCTGGCGCGCGACGTCCTTGAGTGACGTGCCGCTGTAGCCTTTCTGGTTGAAGCAGGCTGCGGCGACGCGCAGCAGCCGATCATGCTTGAGCCGGTACTGGGGGCCCTTGTCGGCATGCCACTGCTTGATTTCGCTCATGTCCTGCAGATCCGCCCGGTGCGTCATCCGATCTGGCGGTCGTGGCCTGCCCAGTAGGTCTGGCGCAGTTCCCGTCGGAGCACCTTGCCGCTGGGGTTGCGCGGGAGGGCGACGACAAAATCGACGCTCTTCGGCAGTTTGTAGCCGGCGATGCGCTCGCGGGCATGGGCGATCAGGCTTTCGGCTGTCAGGCCGCTGTCGGTGCGCGGGACGACGATGGCCTTGACCGCCTCCCCCCAGCGCTCGTCCGGTACGCCGATCACCGCGACGTCGGCCACGTCCGGGTGCGAAAACAGAGCATTCTCGACTTCGGCCGGATAGACGTTCTCGCCGCCGCTGACGATCATGTCCTTGATGCGGTCATGGATGTAGACGTAGCCGTCTTCGTCGAGGTAGCCCGCATCGCCGCTCAGAAACCAGCCGTCACGGATGGCCGCGGCCGTCGCCTCCGGGTTCTGCCAGTAGCCTTTCATCAGCCAGCCGCAGTGGATGGCGATCTCGCCCACCTCGCCGGTCGGCAGATCACGGCCCTCGCCATCGACGATGCGGATCTGTGCACCGGGGTAGGGTTTGCCGCAGGAGCGCAGCTTGTTGCGCTCGGCGCCGTGGTCTTCGGCAGGCAGGTAGGTGGCACCACCGAGGTTTTCCGTCAGGCCGTAGAGCTGAATGAAATCGCAGCCGAAAACCTCGCGGGCGCGTTCCAGCAGGCTTTCGGCAATGGGTGAGGCGCCGTAGGTGATGCAGCGCAGGCTGCTGAAATCGACGTCTTCGACGCCGGGCTGGGAGACCAGCATGAGGATCACCGCCGGGACGAACAGCGTGTAGTTCACGCGATACGTCGGAATGAGTCGGAAGATGTCCTCGGGCACGATATCGGCCACCACCAGCACGCGTGCGCCCTGCATCAGCGCGAGCAGACCGCCGTTGGCACCGGCCACATGGAAGACCGGCATACAGACCATGATGGTGTCGTCTGGGGTGTAGCGTGCCCAACCGGCGGCCAGCACCGCCTCGGCAAAGCGCACCCACTGCCCCTGGGTGATCTGGACGCCTTTCGGGTGGCCGGTAGTGCCGCTGGTGTAGAGCTGCTGGATGTCGTCCTCCGGTTCGACGGTCAGCAGGGGATCCTCGGCGGACTGGGCCCCGCGCCATTCGGCATAGGCCGGCCAGCGAGGGTGGTCGCCATCCAGCGCGATGATGGTCCGGATCGTGGCGAACTCGGCTTCCATGGCCTCGACGATCTCGTAGAACTCGCGCCCGACGATGAGCACCTCCGCGCGCGCGTCGTCGAGGACGTAGCGCATCTCCGGGGGGGCGAGCCGCGTATTGACGCCGACGATGGTCATCCGCGCTTTGGCGCAGCCGAGAATGAGCTCGAAGTAACGGGCGTCGTTCTTCGCCAGGAAGCCTGCCCGCGACTGCACGCCCAGTCCGAGATCGTTCAGGCCTTGGGCGACCTGGTTGGCGCGGGCGTCGAGTTCGCCGTAGGTCGTGGTCTCGCCGCGGCACACCAGGGCGGTGTGCTCGGGGCGCTCGCGGGCATGGCTGCGGCTGAAATCTGCGACGGACTGAATGGCGTTCATGATCTCCCCCCGAAGGTGTGGTCGGCGCCCGGCCGGACCGGCCCGGTGGCGCACAAGCGCTTGTATTCTTAGCAGCGCTGGCCTATTTTAATCAACATTAAAATCCATCCGGACCTCCGAGGTGTGCCATGAGCACTGCCGCCAGCGATTTGCCGCGCACCGCGCGCGATGCCAGCCAGCCGCCACTGCGTTTCGTCACCGCCGCCTCCCTGTTCGACGGACACGACGCCGCGATCAACATCATGCGTCGACTGATCCAGGCCCAGGGCGCAGAGGTCATTCACCTTGGACACAACCGCAGTGTCGCCGACGTTGTTCGCGCCGCACTCCAGGAGGACGCCGACGGTATCGCGCTGTCCTCCTACCAGGGCGGCCACATGGAATATTTCAAGTACATGGTCGACATGCTGCGCGAGCATGGCGCCGAGCATATCAGGGTATTTGGTGGTGGCGGCGGCACCATCACGCCCGACGAGATCGCCGAGCTTCATGAGTACGGTGTAGAGCGTGTTTATCATCCTAACGACGGGATGAAGATGGGCCTCACGCAGATGATCGAGGACCTGGTCGAGCGCACCGTGGCGCACCGGGTCGGCACAGCGATTCCCGATCACATCACCCTGGAAGACACCCGCAGCGTGGGCTGCATGATCTCGGCTATCGAGGAGGGCATACTCGACGAGGGCGAGCTCCGACAGTTGCGCAAGACCTGGCAAGTGCGTTCCGGCAAGGTGCCGGTGGTCGGGATCACCGGCACCGGCGGTGCCGGCAAGAGCTCGGTGACCGATGAGTTGCTGAACCGCTTCCTCGGGGCTTTCCCGGAGATGCGCATTGCCGTGCTGGCGGTCGATCCTACCCGCCGGCGCACCGGGGGCGCGCTGCTCGGCGACCGCATTCGCATGAACAGCCTGCGCTCCGAGCGCGTGTTCATGCGCTCCATGGCCACCCGCCGGCAGCACTTGGCCACCAGCGAGATGCTGGGTCACTGCATTGCGTTTCTCAAGGCCCAGGGCTTCGATCTGGTGATCGTCGAGACCGCCGGTATCGGCCAGTCCGATTCGGAGATTGTCGATCTGGTTGATTTCCCGATGTACGTGATGACCAGCGACTATGGCGCAGCCAGCCAGCTCGAGAAGATCGACATGCTGGATTTCGCCGAGCTGGTGGTGCTGAACAAGTACGACCGCAAGGGCTCGGAAGACGCGCTGCGCGATGTGCGCAAGCAGTGGAAGCGCAATCATCTGGCCTGGAACGCGAGCGAGGACGAGATCCCGGTCTATCCCACCATTGCCAGCCAGTTCAACGATCCAGGGGTGACCTGGATGTTCCGCAACCTCTGTCTGCGCCTGATCGACAGGCTCGGGCTGGAAGGCGAGCGCTGGACGCCCGAGGTTGACGTGACGGTGAAGGAGCCGCGCTCGACCGCCATGATCCCGGGAAGCCGTATCCGTTATCTCGCGGAGATCGCCGAGCAGGGGCGCTCGATCAATGCCGCCATCGCGGAAGAGGCTGAGCAGGCCAGCCGGTTGCAGGATTTCTACGAGACGCTGAAAGAGCTCGAGGATCCTGCGCTGCCCGAGCCGCTGGCGCCTTACGCCGCCGATGCGCTGGCCGACGACGCGGTGGATGCCACCTTGCACACGCTGCGCAGCCGCTACCAGGAAACCCTGCAGTCGGTGACCGCTGAGGGTCTGAGGTTGCTGCGCGAATGGCCGGGTCGCCTGGAGAGCGTCACCGCCGAGCAGTTCAGCTACGAGGTGCGTGGAAAAGTTCTCACGGGCGACAACTACCGGGAGTCGCTCAGCCACCTGAAGATTCCGAAGATCGCGCCGCCACGGTTCCGCGATTGGGGCGACCTGCTCAGGTTCCTCAAGATGGAGAATCTCCCGGGCGGTTATCCCTACACCGGTGGCGTGTATCCCTATCGGCGCGCGGGCGAGGATCCCACGCGCATGTTCGCAGGCGAGGGCACGCCCGAGCGCACCAACCGTCGGTTCCATTACCTCTCGCTCGGCCAGCCGGCCGCGCGGCTGTCCACCGCCTTCGACTCGGTCACGCTCTACGGTGAGGACCCGCACCACCGGCCGGACATCTATGGCAAGGTGGGTAACTCGGGCGTCTCGATCGCCACTGTCGATGACATGAAGAAGCTCTACTCCGGCTTCGATCTGTGTGCGCCGACCACTTCGGTGTCGATGACCATCAACGGTCCCGCGCCGATGATCCTGGCCTTCTTCATGAATACCGCGATCGACCAGCAGGTCGAGAAACACCTTCGGGCCGAGGGTCAATGGGATGCGGCGCAAAAGCTCGTCGATGCCTATTTCGAAAACCGGCAGCGTCCGCGTTATGCGGGTGATCTCCCCGAGGGCAATGACGGTCTGGGGCTCGGCCTGCTCGGTCTCTCAGGCGCGAAGGTGGTCGACGCCGAGACCTACGCGCGCATTGCCGCCGAGACGCTCACGCAGGTGCGTGGCACGGTGCAGGCGGACATTCTCAAGGAGGACCAGGCGCAGAACACCTGTATTTTCTCCACCGAGTTCGCGATGAAGATGATGGGCGACGTCCAGCAGTACTTCATCGACCACAAGGTGCGCAATTACTATTCGGTGTCGATCAGCGGCTATCACATCGCCGAGGCCGGCGCGAACCCGGTCTCCCAGCTGGCCTTCACCCTGGCCAACGGGCTGACGATCGTCGAATACTACCTGGCGCGCGGGATGAGCATCGACGACTTTGCGCCCAACCTGTCGTTCTTCTTCTCCAACGGCATGGATCCGGAATACACGGTGATCGGCCGGGTGGCCCGGCGGATCTGGGCACGGGCCATGCGCGAGCGCTATGGCGCCTCGGCGCGCAGTCAGATGATGAAGTATCACATCCAGACCTCCGGGCGTTCGCTGCACGCCCAGGAGATCAGCTTCAACGACATCCGCACCACGCTGCAAGCACTGTATGCGCTGTTCGACAACTGCAACAGCCTGCACACCAATGCCTATGACGAGGCGATCACCACGCCCACCGAGGCCTCGGTGCGCCGCGCGGTGGCCATCCAGCTGATCATCAACCGAGAACTGGGGCTGAACTACAACGAGAACCCCTGGCAGGGCTCGTTCATCGTCGAGGAACTCACGCGACTGGTGGAAGAGGCCGTCTACGAGGAGTTCGAACGGATTTCAGAGCGCGGCGGCGTGCTTGGCGCCATGGATACGATGTACCAGCGTGGCAAGATCCAGGATGAAAGCCTGTTCTATGAGG
>PWZL01000055.1 GCA_003567475.1 Gammaproteobacteria bacterium
CCGCTGCCCGGCAGCCCCGGCCCCCCTGCCAACCTGCCGGCGCGACACGCACGACCGCTCCGGCCCCCCCCTCGACAGCCCCCGCCGGCCGGCGCTCCCCGCACCGTCCGACACACGCCGCCGTCGAGGTGCCACAGCAGGGCCACCCCGCACCCCTTGCGCCCCCTGCCTCTTTCTCTTGCGCAATCGACGCCCTGACCGGAGCGGCCCGAAGGCCACCACCCAGCCCGATTGCCCCTTGTTTCCCTATGGACCCGCGCGTATAGCCACCAGCGGAGACGTGGCCGAGCGGTCGAAGGCGCGCCCCTGCTAAGGGCGTAGGCGGGAAACTGCCTCGTGGGTTCGAATCCCATCGTCTCCGCCACTTGCCCCAGCGAAAGCGTTCTCCCGATCCGGCTGTGGCCGGAATTTTCCGTTGTTTTCGAGGGTTATGCGGGAGGGGCTGAGCACCGACCCCGGGACTAGGATGCTCGGAAGCGGTCTCTGAGGGCTGATTTTCTCCGGACCTTATGACTGCGCCGTTTCGGTGTTCAGGCTTTAAGGCGTTGCAAAGTAAAAGATTTCTCAGGACCCTAACGGAGTTGGATCACGGTCCCGTTTGCGGGTTGTGGAACTGCGGTCGAACCGTGTCTGGTCATTGCGTCGTATCGGGCTGAGCCGGAGAGGGCGAAAGCGGACCGATGCACTCGCCGCATAGCATGCGCAGCATCCTCGGAGAGCCGCCCATCGCAGGGGCGGCACATCTTCGCCACCTGCGGGCCAAGGAACGGTTCTCCAAGCTTGCCCCGCGCACGGTTCATGCATGCGAAAGCGATAGCATGGTCCGCGTCTTCCTCTTCGAGCACGGACTCGTACACGGAAGTCCGCGGGAGGGCGGGACATCAATAAAGGATGACCGTTCAGTAATAATGGAGGACCGTTCAGGGCCCCTTGCGCAGCGACAGACGGCGCAAGGATTCGAGAACTCGGCCGAACTGTCCTTCCTTCGCTGCTTCCCGCAGCGACTGGGCAGCCACATACAGAGCCGGAATCACGAAGATGCCGACCACAGTCGCGGTCAGCATGCCGCCCGCCACGCCCGTTCCCACGCCGCGGCGCGACAGCATCGAGGCGCCTTCCGCCGTGATCAAGGGTATCAGACCCGCGATGAAGGCGAAGCTGGTCATCACCACGGCGCGGAACCGCGCATGAGCACCGGCGATGGCGGCGTCGACAATCCCGGCACCAGCCTCGCGTCTGGCCTTGGCGAACTCCACGATCAGGATCGCGTTCTTGGCCGCCAGCGCCAGCAGGACCACAAGACCGATCTGGGCGTAGACGTTGAACGGCAACCCCGTAAGCAGCAGCGCCAGCATCGCACCGGCCATGCCGAAGGTCACCGACAGCAGCACCGGGACCGGGATGGTCCAGCTCTCGTACAGGGCCACGAGGAACAGATAGGCAAACAGCACCGCCAGCGCGAGGATCACCGTCGTCTGCCCGGTGGCCCGTTTTTCCTGAAGTGCAGTACCTGTCCATTCATGATCGAACCCCGGCGGCAGGCTGGCTTCGGCCACCTCCTCCATCGCAACAAGCGCTGCACCGGAGGACGTGCCGGGTCCGGGTTCGCCCATGATCTTGGTGGCCCGCTGGTTGTTGAAGCGTTGCAGCGACATCGGGCCGACGATGTAGTCGACGCGCGCGAAGGCGCCCACGGGCACCATCTCGCCCGAGGCGGAGCGGACATGGATGCGGCCGATGTCGTCGATGGCGTCTCGGTCCTCGGCCCGGGCGGTCATACGCACCTGCCAGGACCGGCCGAACAGGTTGAAGTCGTTGACATAGGCCGACCCCAGGATCGGCTGCAGGGCGGCGAACACATCCGGCAAGGAGACCCCGAGGGCATGAAGCCGCTCGCGGTCGATGTCGAGGAACAGCTGCGGGCTATCGGCGGAAAAAGTGCTGCGGACGCGCGCCAGCCTCGGGTCGCCGTTGGCGGCGAAGGCGAGGCCGCGGGCGGTGGCGGCCAGTTCCTCGGCCGGGCGGCCCTGGGTGTCGAGCAGTTGCAGCTCGAAGCCCGCTCCGCTTCCAAGGCCTGCGATGGGCGGCAGGTTGAAGGCGATGACTTGCGCCTCGCGGATCGCCGCGCCCTGGCGCATCGCCTCGGCGATGGCGTGGAAGACCGTC
Source organism: Gammaproteobacteria bacterium (assembly GCA_003567475.1). Classification (GTDB taxonomy): domain Bacteria; phylum Pseudomonadota; class Gammaproteobacteria; order Steroidobacterales; family PWYM01; genus PWYM01. The sequence goes on from PWZL01000055.1 coordinate 2,167, forward strand.
GTCTCCTCGGTACGACGGTCGTGGAACGGCGCCATGGAGACCAGCGCGAAGGCCGCGCTGGAATTGGTGATGCCGTCGAGGATCGAGAAGCCGGTGACCGAGGTCACGCTGTCGACCCCGGGCAAGTCGCGCAGCATCTCCTCCACCTGCCGCTGGGCGCTAGCGGTGCGCGTGACCGAGGCCGCGTCGGGCAGCCGGGTCTCCACGATGAAGGATCCCTGATCCTCGGCCGGGAGGAACCCCGTCGGAACCGCGCGGAACAGCACGCCCGTCAGGACCAGCGCACCCACCAGCAACGCCACCCCCAGAAGTGAACGCCGCGCAAGCGCGCCGGCGACGCGGGTATAGCCGTCGCGCGTGCTGTCGATCCCGGCCGAGATGCGCCCCATGATACCCCGCCGCGGCCCGTGGTGGGGCTTGAGCAGGATCGCACACAGCGCCGGCGACAGGGTCAGTGCGTTGATGGCCGAAATCACCATCGCCACCGATACCGCCACCGCGAATTGCTGGAACAGCTGCCCCGAGATGCCGGGGATGAAGGCCACCGGCACGAACACCGAGAGCAGCACGAGCGTGATTGCGATGATGGCACCCGTGATGTCGCCCATCGCCGCCGAGGCCGCCGTAGCCGCACTCATGCCCGGTGTCTCGGCCATCTTGGCCTCGGTTGCCTCGACCACGACGATGGCGTCGTCGACGACGATCCCGATCGCCAGCACCAACGCCAGCAGTGACACGGTGTTCAGCGTGAAGCCCATGGCCAGCATGACCGCGAAGGTCCCCACAAGCGCCACGGGCACCGCGACCAGCGGCACGATGGTCGCCCGCAGCGACCCCAGAAAGACGAAGACAACAAGGACGACCAGCACGAAGGCCTCGATCAGCGTGTGCTGCACGGCCTCGATGCTCTCCTTCACGAAGACGGAGTTGTCCGAGACGATGTCGAAGGTCATACCCTCGGGGAAACGGTCTGCGGCCCGTTCCATGGCGGCCTTCACGCCGTTGGCAGCGGCGATGGCGTTGGCACCAGGTGCCAGATAGATCCCGATCAGCGTGGCGGGGCTGCCGTTGAAGCTGGTGGTGACGTCGGTGCTGCGCTCTCCCAGGGTGACATCGGCCACGTCGCCCACGCGCAGGGTGCCGCCGTCGGCGTCCGTGCGCAGGATGATGCGGGCGAAGTCCTCGGGGCTCTCCAGCCGCCCCTTGGTCGAGATGTTGAGCTGCATGCCCGGGTCGCGCGTCATCGGCTGCCCACCGATGCGGCCGATGGCGGCCTGCAGGTTCTGGCTGCGCAGCGCCGCGATGATATCGCCCGGCGTGAGGCCCAGCTCCGTCAGACGGTCGACATCCAGATCGATGCGCATGGCGAACTCGTTGGCCCCGAACATCGAGGCATCGCCCACCCCTTCCACCCGCTTCAGGGCGTCGAGCAGGTTGATGCGCGCATGGTTCGTCAGGTCGCCGCCGGTGATCCGCGCGTCCTCGGCATGGAGCGCCACGCCCATCAGCAGCGAGGACGATTTCTTGGCCACCCGGACCCCGGTCTGGCGGACCTCTGGCGGCAACAGCGGTTCGGCCAGCGCCACGCGGTTCTGCACATTGACCGTGGCGAGGTCGGGGTCGGTGCCGACCTCGAAGCTGATGACCAGGATGTAGCTGCCGTCCGCCCCGGAGGTGGACGACATGTCGATCATGTTGTCGACGCCGATCACCCGATCCTCGATGACCTGGGCCACGGTCTGTTCAACGACCTCGGCCCCCGCGCCGGGATAGGCGGCGACCACGGCGACCTGCGGCGGGACGATGTCGGGATACTGTTCCACCGGCATGCGCACCAGCGCGATCAGTCCGGCGATGAACAGCACGATGGAGATCACCGCCGCAAGGCGGGGCCGCCGGATGAATACGTCTGCGATCATGGCCTAGCCGCCCGTGCCCGGAGTTGCGTCCACGACATCGCCGGGGCGCACCTTGTTGATCCCTTCGGTGATCACGCGCTCTCCCTCCCGCAGGCCGTCGGTGACCACGGCCAGACCGCGGCTCGTGCGGGTGATGTCGACGCGGCGCTGCTCGGCAACCTCGCCGTCGCCCACCACAAGGACAAAAGCGCCGCGGATGTCGCGCTGCACCGCCTGCTGGGGCACGACCAGCTCGCCCTCAGCCCGCTGGGCGCTCAGCGTGACGCGGACCAGCTCGCCGTCCAGAAGCATCCCGCCGGGGTTGTCGAACCGCGCGCGCATGCGCACGCTGTCGGTGCCCGCGGTCACCGCGCCATCCACGAAATCGACGTCGCCGGGGTTTTCGAATTCCCGGCCATGGGCGAGTTCCAGCACGACCGCCCCCACCGTCGCGGCACTGCCCGCCGCAAGCGCGTCCTGATAGGCGCGATAGACGGCCGTCGGCACCTGAAACAGGGCGTGGATCGGGTCGGGCTGGATCAGCGTGGCCAGCGGCCCCGTCTCGGGCCCGATCAGCGCGCCGATATCGACCGGCGTGTCGCCGATCCGGCCCGCAAAGGGCGCCGTGATCTCAGTATACGACAGGTTGATCTGCGCGCGTTCCAGCACGGCAGTCAGGCGCGTGACGTTCGCGGCACTGCTGGCCAGTTCCGCCTCGGCCACGTCCAGAACGGCCTGCGCCGCACTGCCCCGATCCATCAGCTCGGCCTTGCGGTCCCGCTCCAGCCGGGCGAGGGCGTGGGCAGCTTCGGCGGCACGCAGCGCCCCCTCGGCCTCCTTGACCGCAGTGGCATGGGTATCCGGATCGATGCGGAAAAGGACCTGTCCGGCCTCCACCTGGTCGCCGGGGGCGAAGCCGATCTCCTCCAGAGTGCCGGTGACCCTTGCGATCAGCGCCACGCGCCGGGCGGCCTCCAGCCGGCCGTTGAAGCGCGCGGTCTCTTCCAGGTCCACGATCTCGGCAGGCACGGCGACCACGGCGGGCGGTGGTGGCTGCTGCGCCGCAGCCGGGCCGACGGCCAGCGCGGCGATGAGGGCCAGCAGCGCCCATGGCGGGCGCGGCGGGGCGCCGCGGGACCGGCCTCCGCTGCACGCGGGAGCAGTCCCGGCCCCTCGGGCCATCTTCGGCGTAGCACCGTTTCCTGCCGCCGACGAACCGGCGCCCATGATCCCGACTGACGATTGTGCGACCAATGACTTCCCTCCGTTCTTCGCGCGCAGCGCATCCGTGCTGGCTAGTGCCGGCCGTCCCTCGACAGTCGTCGGGTCCTGCGGCCCGACGCCGGGCCCCACCAGTGCTTTCTCCCTGCGCCGTTCAGGCATCGGGGTCTTCACCCCTGTCCCCGCGCCGGAGCGCCCCGTCGCTCTGGGACAGGACGGCTTCAGCCAGGGCGCTGGCGGCTGCGACAAAGATTCCCAATCCGATCAGCACATAGATGATGGTGAAGACCCGGCCTGCCGTGGTGACCGGGGCCAGATCGCCATAGCCGACCGTGGCAATGGTCATCACCGCGAAATAGAGGGCGTCGAGATACGCCCACCCCTCCACCACGGCATAGAAAAGCGCCGCCATGCCGATGAAGCTGAAGGTGAAGCTCAACAGCCCCTGCACGCGCCTGTCCCGCAACGCAAAGCGCAGGCCGCGGAACAGGGTCTGGACCGGTTTGCTCATCCCCGGGCGGTACCGTGGACCTCGCCCGACGCCGAGGACCGTCGCGAAAGCGCATACAAGATCATGGACACGCCGTTGGAAATCAGTTCCACCGCCAGAAGGATGCCGAGCGTCACGGCGCTCGCCTGCGGGAAGTTGGCGAAGATCAGCCCTCCCAGCGCGATGGAGATCACACCCGCGATCATCAGCGGCACGCGCACGGCTGCGGCCTGGGGCGCGAAGGCGAACAGGATCCGGAACACCCCCACGATCATTAGCAGCGACGCCACCACAAATGTCAGCGCCACGATGCCGCGGAGCGGGTTGAGCGCCAGGCTGAGGCCGAGAAACAGAAGTACTGCGCCGACCAGCACCGCAAGGATGCGAGCGCCCAGAGCCTTTTCACGGAAGGCCGACACCAGCGTTAGCGCTCCGATCACGAGGAAGAACAGGCCGGTCAGCACCTCGACCGTCAGAGTGGCGGCG
>PWZL01000025.1 GCA_003567475.1 Gammaproteobacteria bacterium
CCTGAGCCTGCCCCGGAGCCTGAGCCTGCCCCGGAGCCTGAGCCTGCCCCGGAGCCTGTGGTCCTCAGTGGCGTGGCAGAGCGCCATGCCACGGCGAATGAACCCTACAGCTTCACGCCGAGTGTCCGCGCGGACGATGGCGTCAACCTGTCGTTTTCGATCGTCAATCGCCCTGCCTGGGCCGCATTCGACACCGGGACCGGCACCCTCAGCGGCACGCCGGCCGCCAGCGACGCAGGCGTTCATGGCGGCATCCAGATCCGCGTCACCGACGGGTACAGCGAGGACACCTTAGGACCTTTCGAGATCACCGTCAGCGACGGCGAACTGCGCACGGTCACCCTGAGCTGGCAGGCGCCGACGGAACTCGCTGACGGCAGCCCACTGACGGATCTCGCTGGCTTTCGCCTGTACTACGGACGACTGGCAGGCGACTACGAGGAATTCATCGAACTCGACAATCCAGGCCTCAGCACCTACGTGATCGAAGGGCTTGCCGGTGGCACGACCTGGTACTTCAGCGCGACCGCCTTTCGCACGAACGGGCTGGAATCCGAATTTTCGAGTGAAGTGGCCTATTTCGTGGAGTGAGTCGCTGACAAACCGAAGATCTTGTGTGCGCTACCGCGCATATCCCCGGCGTATTGCTTGATGCGCCAAGCCAAAATTACGCGACAAGTCACTGATCCATAGGGATACGTAGAAACCTAAGTGTCGGAAGATTTGACAATATTCCGGTGAATCTCCAGAGTGCGCGACCATACGCAAACCACTGAAAACAGTAGGGTTTATGTCGCCAAATAGAGACTATGTCGCGTCAAAGATACAACGCAGCGCATGCCTGCCTAGGTCACACCTCATCCTTGGTGGCGCGGTCATCATGCTTCTCCTGGGTGGCTGCGGCGCCGACACCCCCCCATTCCCCAACGGCAGCGGCAGCTCGCCACCCACCAGTGGTGCGCCGCCGACGAACACGCCACCGCCTGGCAAGGACACGCCGCCCGCCACAGATCCGCCCGCGAACGAGGCGCCACCCGACAATAATCCACCCGCCAATGAGGAGCCGCCGCCGAGTGCGCCACCGCCCCCGAGCAGTTTCAGCGTGACGCTCTCCTGGCAGGCACCCACCGAGCGGGCCGACGGCTCACCGTTGACCGATTTGGCCGGCTTCAGAATCTATTACGGGAGCGAGCGCGAGGATCTCGATGTCGTCGTCACCCTGGACAACCCCGGGCTCTCGCGCTATGTGGTGGAAAACCTGACAGCCGGCACCTGGTATTTCTCCATGACGGCCTACGATGCCGCGGGCCTTCAAAGCAGCCCGTCACCGACCGTCTCGGCGACCCTCAACTGATCCGGGTCGCCGCGTAATGACTCTCGGAAAGGGTTAAAACACCACCTCATCCAACGCCTGCGGACGGCGACGGATCCGCGCCTGGTCTTCAAGCGCCGTCAGGTAGAGTGCGAAGTCCTGAAAGCCGGCTTCTCTGGCCATGCGGTTGTTTTCGATATCGCGAATGACCTGGTCGATCTCGGCGGGATCGCCCGGGCGCACGTCGGTCAACGCGAAGACCGCGTAATCGCCGTTGTCCAGACGCAGGCTGTCCAGCACCAGTTCCCCCTCAGGGGGGCGTGGCAACTCAAAGGCGGCGAACAGCAGCGCCGGTGGCACGCCATTGAATTCCTGACGACTGAACAGGCTCGGCGCGCTGAGCGTGCGGCCGAACCGCGCCTCGAGCTCGTCGGCGTCCGTCTCGTCCCGAAGGGCTGCGAGAAAGGCCGCGCCGGTCTCGCGGGCCAAGCGGGCGGCAGCGTCGGTTTCGAGTTCCGCACGAATGGCCTCAGCCACCTCCTCCAGTGGCCGAACCTCCGCCGGCTGATGACTCGCCACCCGGAGCAGCACCACCTGTTCATCATCCACCTGGATCAGGCCGCTGAGCTCACCATCGAGCAGCACCGCCGGTGAAAAGGCCGCGTCGACCACTGGCCGACTGTCGGAGAACAGTGGCGAGCCGGCCCGCGTCAGGCCCGGCAGGCGCTGTACCTCCAGCCCCTCGGCTTCGGCGATGGCCTGAAGACTGTCAGGGGTTTCGAAGGCCGCATCGGCCAGGGCATTGGCGCGATCGATGAATCGGTTCTCGGCCTCGGTACGCTGGAACTCCTCACGCAGTTCGGCCCGCATCTCGTCGAAACTCGGCAGCTCGCCCTCCCGCAACTCGTCGAGACGGATCACGTGAAAACCGAACACCGTCTCCACAGGCTCCGAGACCTCACCGACCTCAAGCGCGAACAGCGCCTCTTCGAAAGGCCCGACGAAAAACCCCCGCTCGGCCCAACCGAGATCGCCACCCTCAGCGGCACTGCCCTCGTCGTCGGAGAACTCCGCAGCCAGGGCAGCGAAGTCTTCACCGGCCTGGATACGCTCGGATAGCGACTGGGCCCGGGCGCGCGCAGACGCCAGGTCACGTTCACCGTCCGCCGCAATGAGAATATGGCGGGCGCGGCGCTGCTCGGGCAATGCAAAGTCCGCTACCGTGCGCTGATAAAACTCTCGCAGCGCCTCTTCGTCTACCGGCAATTCGGCACTGACGGCGGCAAGCGTGATCTCCACATACTCAAGATCTACGGTTTCCGGGGCGAGGTAACGGGCGGCATTGGCTTCGTAATGTGCGGCAATCCGTTCGTCGGTCACCGGCTCGATCTCGTCCACGAACTCGCTGACAGGGAACCTGGCCCAAGCCAGTTCCCGACGTTGCTGCGCAAGTTCGATGAAGCGACGAAACTCGGTGGGTGTGATGAAACCGGTGCGCGCCAGCGCATCCTGCAATTGATCGAGCGCGATGGCTCGACGCTGCTGTTCCTCGAACATCCCCGGCGTCATGCCTTGGGCGAGCAGGCGTGCACGATAGGCATCGAGTGAGAAGCCGCCGCCGACCTGAAAGGCCTCGATGGACTGGATCGACCGGGCCAGCACATCGTCCGGTACGCGATAGCCGCGCGCCTCGGTACGCTGGGCCAGCAGCCGCTCCTGGATCAGACCCTCGATCACACGATCACGCGCCTCGCGACGGGCCTCTTCCGGCACGGCACCGTCGAAGGCCTCGGTCAACTGGAAGAGCTGGCGTTGATACACCATCTCGAATTCGCGCCGCGGAATCTCCTCGCCATTGACGACGGCCACCGCGTCGCGTCCGGCGGCACCGAAATCACCAACCCCCCAGAACACGAAGCTGAGCGCGATCAATACGATGATGACGCCTGCGACCCAACCGGTGATCTTCTGCCTGATGGCCTGCAACATGACGCTTTATCCAAAGTGACGGGAGCGGATCGGAAAGCCTACCCGATCAACGGCTCCGCGGAAAACATGCCCGGTGAGCGGCCCCAAAAACAAAAGGGCGCCACCTGGGCGCCCTCTCGTGTTTTGGCGGAGTGGACGGGACTCGAACCCGCGACCCCCGGCGTGACAGGCCGGTATTCTAACCAACTGAACTACCACTCCAATGACTGGTGGGTGCTGAGGGGTTCGAACCCCCGACCTTCGCCTTGTAAGGGCGACGCTCTCCCAGCTGAGCTAAGCACCCCCTGAGAGAGGCGCGTCAGTTTACGGCATCCTTAAGGGCTTTGCCAGCCTTGAAGGCGGGCTGACTGCTGGCCGCAATTTCCATCGTCTCGCCCGTACGGGGGTTACGGCCGCTGCGCGCCGCGCGGTGTTTTACGCTGAAAGTGCCGAAGCCGACGAGGGCCACCTGGTCGCCGCGACCGAGCGCCTCGGTGATCCCCTGGACCACGGCGTCTACCGCCTTGGTGGCATCGGCCTTGGAAAGATCGGCTTTGCCGGCGACGACGTCGATGAGTTCTGCTTTATTCATGTGTCATACCCTGGTTTGAAATCGATTGTCGGGTGGGTACAAGACCCAGCCCTGCCTGATGCGCGGCAACCTGCGTTCCGCCCGCGCGCGGAGCGACCGTGGCTTGGGGCCCGGCCGGCGTAAGCGCCAAATTCTATATCAACCCGCCACGAAAGGGAGCAAAACTCCACACCAATGCCTGCTTCCTCAGTGCGGCCGCACCCCTTCCGGGTCGCGGGACTCGTCCTTGGCGGCCTCGGATTCGGGGACCAGCCCGGGCTCCGGCCCCGCATCCTTGTCGCGGGGCAATGGCATATGCTGTAGCGCAACCTCGAGCACCTGATCGATCCAGCGCACGGGGATGATCTCCAGCTTATCCTTGATGTTCTTCGGAATTTCCTGAAGGTCCTTGGTGTTTTCTTCAGGAATCAGCACGCGGGCAATCCCCCCGCGGTGCGCCGCAAGCAGCTTCTCCTTGAGCCCACCGATAGGCAGCACTTCACCCCGCAGGGTGATTTCTCCGGTCATCGCCACGTCCGAGCGCACTGCCACGGCCGTCAGTGCCGAGACGAGTGCCGTGCACATGCCCACCCCCGCGCTCGGACCATCCTTCGGCGTCGCGCCTTCGGGGACGTGGATGTGCACATCCATCTTCTGATGGAAGTCCTCGGCCACACCCAAGGCCTTGGCGCGGCTACGAACCACGGTCATCGCCGCCTGGATCGACTCCTGCATGACATCGCCAAGCTGGCCGGTGTGGATCAGCTTGCCCTTGCCACCGACGACGGCGGCCTCGATGGTGAGCAGTTCGCCACCGACTTCCGTCCAGGCCAGGCCCGTGACCTGACCGATCTGATCGTTCTCTTCAGCGCGTCCGTAGCGGAAGCGACGCACGCCGAGATACTTGCCGAGATTCCGTGCGGTGACCTGCACCCTGCTCTTCTTCTTGCCACCTTTAAGCAGCAGCGCCTTGACCACCTTGCGGCAGATATTGGCGATCTCGCGTTCCAGGCTTCGCACACCGGACTCGCGCGTGTAGTAGCGGATGATATCGATGATCGCCGAGTCGGAGACGGTAATCTCCTCGGGCTTGAGCCCGCTCTGCTCCATCTGTTTCGCCAGCAGATAACGACGCGCGATGTTGAGCTTCTCATCCTCGGTGTAACCAGGGATGCGGATCACCTCCATCCGATCGAGCAGGGGCGCCGGAATATTCAGGCTGTTCGCCGTGCACACGAACATCACTTCGGAGAGATCGAAGTCGACCTCCAGGTAATGATCCGCGAAGGTGCTGTTCTGCTCCGGGTCGAGCACCTCGAGCAACGCCGAGCTCGGGTCGCCACGGAAGTCCATCGACATCTTGTCGACTTCGTCGAGCAGGAACAGCGGGTTCTTGCTTTCGACCTTGGCGAGATTCTGGATAAGCTTACCCGGCAGCGAGCCGATGTAGGTGCGCCGGTGACCGCGGATCTCGGCCTCGTCGCGCACACCACCGAGCGACATGCGCACGAACTTGCGGTTGGTCGCGCGCGCGATCGACTGTCCCAGTGAGGTTTTGCCCACGCCCGGGGGGCCCACCAGGCAGAGGATCGGGCCCTTGAGCTTCTTCACGCGCTGCTGCACGGCAAGATACTCGAGGATGCGTTCCTTGACCTTCTCAAGCCCGTAATGATCGGCTTCCAGCACGCGCTCGGCTTCGGTGAGATCGTTGCGCACCTTGCTGCGCTTTTTCCACGGCGCCTTGACCAGCCAGTCGATGTAATTGCGCACGACCGTGGCTTCGGCGGACATGGGCGACATCATCTTGAGCTTGTTCAGCTCGGAGGTCGCCTTCTCACGCGCCTCCTTCGGCATGCCAGCGGACTCGATGCGATTCTCGAGATCGGCGATCTCGTTCGGCGCATCATCCATCTCGCCGAGTTCTTTCTGAATGGCCTTCATCTGCTCATTCAGGTAGTACTCGCGCTGGCTTTTCTCCATCTGCTGTTTGACGCGACCGCGAATGCGCTTTTCGATCTGCAGCACATCGATCTCGCCCTCGATCAGACCCATGACATGCTCTAGGCGCTCGCGCAGCGAGACGATTTCCAGCACCTTCTGCTTCTCGGCGAGCTTCAGCGACATGTGTGCGGCGACCGTGTCGGCCAGCCGGCCGGGCTGATCGATTCCCGATAGCGAGGTCAGAATCTCGGGCGGGACTTTTTTGTTGAGTTTCACATACTGTTCGAACTGGGAGACCACCGAGCGCGTTAGCACGTC
>PWZL01000014.1 GCA_003567475.1 Gammaproteobacteria bacterium
CAGGGTCAGCTCCTCGGCAAAGCGGTGGCCCGCCAGGAGCGGTACCTCGAACTCACCGAACAGTTCCATCACCTGGTCACGCCCGCGGGTGATGCCAGAGGTCGCGAAGCCCCAGAAGTTGCTGATCTGGGCTTCGGGGTCCGGCACGTCGTCGATCTTCTCCTCGCGGAACTCCGCACCGATGACGCCAGCCACGCTGCCCGCCGGCAGATTGAAGAGATCGCCGCCCACGAAGCCGGATACCTGGACGCCCTCATAGACCGTGCGGCCCTTGGTGTCCTTGCGGATGAAGTCCAGCACGTTCTGCGGCACGATGCCGCGCAACAGTGCGTCCTCCGTCCAGGGATTGAACGGCACACAGCCGGGGAACTGGGCGAGCACCGCATCGGCGCACACCACCTCGCCATCCTCGTTCACCACGATACCGTTGAGCGAGGCATCCAGGCGGTTGGCCAGCAGCTGCTGGGACTCGTAAGTGCCGGTGGAGCGCCCGTAGCCGACGTAGACGTCGTAGTACCAGCCGGTACTGCCGATATCGCCCTCAAGACCGGCGAACACGTTCCAACGGTCGACCTGGATGCGGTTGGTGGGATCGAGGATGCCATAGCTCGGCATCACCGGCTGGGCGAAACCGAAGCCCGGCCCGATGGCCTCGAGCCCGGTGAACGGGTTGAAGGGGTGGAAACTGCCGTCAAAAGCCAGACCGTTGGCGCCCGGGAAGATCTGGCGGAAACCGCTGGTCGACTCGGTCTTGCGGGAATTGAAGAAGGCCTCGTAGTAGGCAGTGGCCTGGTTACCGAACAGATCGAGGTCGAGCTGGCCGAAAGACGTGGCCGAGATCAACTCGTTCGGCGTCTGGATATTCTGGATGCTCGGGCTCAGCGTATCCCGGTAGAACGCACCCTCGTTGTCGAACAGTGGATCGCCGATACGCGTGCCCTGGGTCTTTCGCAGACCACTCTCCGGGGCGCGGGTGTAGAAGGGAATACCGAAGCCTGCAATGCCCGGATCGAAGAAGGGATTGCTGGGGTCGAGCACGTTCAGCGTCGGCTCGTAGCGGACGAAACCGAAGGCCGAGGATGCCAGGCCGTAAATGAACCCGAAGCACAGCGGCTCGCCGGTGAACGGATCGGTGTTGTCGATGACGCCGTCGTTGTCCTGGTCGGTCAGGCGCGGAATCTGCGGGCAGCGCGACCAGTTACGGTCTGCCGCCTGAAGCGACTCCTGCTTGGCGTACTGCGCAGAGAAGGAGATCGACCCACGGTCACCCACCTTGCCCCAGGACGCGTCGAACACGTAGCGCTCGGCACCACCATCCTGGGTGAACTGCGTCTGCGCGTTGATCTGGATGCCATCCAGCGCGTCGCGGGTGATCACGTTCACCACGCCCGCCACCGCGTCGGCGCCGTAGATGGAGGAGGCACCGTCCTTGAGGATTTCGATGCGGCCGATGATCGAGCTCGGGATGGCCGAGAGATCGACGTTGTTGGTCCGGCCCTGGATGCCCGAGGGCGTCCAGCGCCTGCCGTTCACCAGCACCAGCGTGCGCTGGGCACCGAGGCCGCGCAGCGAGATCTGGTTGGCGCCGACACCGCCGTCGGTGACGAAGCCCGAGAAGGTGTCGTTGATCTGCTGACCCGAGGCGATCGGGGTCTTCTGCAGGATTTCCTCGGTGGTGAGCAGGCCAGCCAGCTGGGTCCGCTCCGTGGTGATGACCGTGATCGGCGAAGTCGAGGTGTATTCGTCGCGCCGGATACGCGAACCAGTCACCGTGATGGTATCGACGACCCGGACTGTCGGTTCTTCCTCTTCGGCTGCGACCGCAACCGTGATGTCCTCTTCGTCGTCCTGCTGCTGCGCCCACGCCGTCGGTGCGAAGGCCATCGCAGTTGCCGTACATGCCAGCAGCGCTGCGATTTCTGCCCTGAGTGAACTCGCCATGGATGTCATCCTCCAATAAACTCCATTGTCGGTCGTGGTCGTCACCCGGGTCGGTGCAGCAGTCCGGAAGATGTCGTCAACGCTCCCGTTGCGGGCTGTCAGCAGCCTGCGCAGAGAAAAACGACGTAATCTTGACGATGCGGTGTCGGGAATCAGCCACGGTGGCTTGAGTTTAGCGACTGGTGTCAAATAAATGCAACGTCGGATCATACTGATGGTCCGCTGGCATATGATCTGCCCCTGCGGATCAATGGCGAAAAGAGGATGACATGCGACAGATGAACCCCCGAGCGGGACTCGCCAGCGTGGCGACTTTCAGCCTGATTTTTGCGCTCTGGGCGCTGCCAGGGGCTGCATGGGCCGAGCACGAGCCCATCCCGATGCAGGCCTGGGTCCACGACCCGATCCTGGCCAGCGTACAGATTTCGCCGGACGGCCGACATATTGTCGCGGTTTCGCCACAAGACCTTGAGGCCGTGCCGCAATTGACCATCTGGGATGTCGAGGACCTCGGCAGTCCACCCAGGCGCATCGACCTGGTCGCTGGAAACCGCTCCCGGTGGAAACCGGTTGCAGCGGCCTGGCTGAACAGTGAGCAGATCTACGTGGTCGGCCAGCAGCTGCTGGATGTGCGGGTCAGCGGCCAGACCATCCTCACCTTCAACACCAAGGCCTTCGTCTATCACATGGGCCGGGATCGGCTGGCCGAACCCTTTGGCGGCGGCGGTACCCGCATCCAGGACCTGATCGGCCAGACCGCGTTGCTCGATCGCCTGCCGCTGGACGACGACCGGGTGCTGGTCAGCCAGACCACGCCCGAGGGGGCGACCAACCTCTACGAGATGCGCCTCGACCGCAACTACAGCACGCGCAGGATCTTCCGCGGCGCGCCGGGCGCCAGCGCATTCACCGACTGGGATGGCAACGTACGCGGCCGCGTGCGCTTCGAGGACCGGGGAGGTCCACGCCTGGAAGTCGACGCGCGACCGGTCGGCTCGAACGAATGGCAGACCATCGCCCAGTTCTTCGCACGGGATCGCGAGGGACTGCAGCCCATCGGCTTCGCGCGCGACCCCGATGTCTTCTACATGACCGACAACGGCGGCCGCGAATTCACTGTGATCCGGGAGTTCACGATCTCCACCGGCGAACTCTCCGAGCCGATCTTCGCCCATTCGCGCTTCGACGCGAGCGGCGTGGTGCTCGGCACCACCCGGCGGAAGTATGGCCAGATCCTGGGCTTCACCTACGACGGGCCGCGCCCCACGGTCTACTGGATCGACCCTGACCGCGTGGCCCTGCACGATGCCCTGCAGAACGCCTTCCCCGGCAAGCACATCTCGCTGGGGTCTTTCTCGGATGACGAACGCCGCGCCATCGTGACGGTCTCGGCGTCGAACGATCCGGGCACTTTTTACCTGTTCGACGCGGATACGGGCCTGATCGAGCTGGGTCGCCCACGGCCGCTGATCGATCCGGCGCGCCTGCCAGAAACGCAATTCGTGGAATACACGGCCCGCGACGGACTGACCGTTCCGGCGCTGCTGACCGTGCCGATCCATGGCGAGGCGCCCTTCCCGGCGGTGGTGATGCCCCACGGCGGCCCGTGGGCGCGGGACTACACCGTGTTCGACACCTGGCGGCAGTTCCTGGCCGACCGCGGCTACGTGGTCCTGCAGCCGCAGTACCGCGGCACCCTCGGGCTCGGCCAGACGCTGTGGCGCAAGGGTGATCGCGAATGGGGCGGCACCATGCAGGACGACAAGGACGACGGGGCGGCCTGGATGGTCGAGCAGGGCCTGGTCGATGCCGACCGCATCGCCATGTATGGATTCTCCTACGGGGGCTATGCCGCCATGGCGGCCATCGTGCGCGACGAACCTCCTTACCAGTGCGCGATCGCAGGCGCCGGGCTCGCCGAGCTCAGGACTTTCCAGCGGGTCACCTTCGAGGGCTCACGCTTCGGCCGGCAGTTCCAGAACCCGACCGTGGCAGGCCTGTCGCCGCTGGAGCACGTGGAGCGTGCCTCGATCCCGATCCTGATCTTCCACGGCAACCGCGACCAGATCGTGCCGATCGACCAGTCGGAGAAGTTTCACGCCGCCCTGATCGCCGCCGGCAAGGATTCGACCTATGTCGAGATCACCGACTATGGCCATGGCCCGTCGCTGACCCCGGACAAGCAGGCCCAGGTGCTGCAACTGCTGGAGGACTTCCTCGGCTCAGACAGCTGCGGCCCCGGAGGGCTGTAGCCTTCGAAATGCGCCGGACGGCCCGCCGACCCAGGCGGGCCGTTCCCGGGCGGTCAGGGCTGGCGGATGATCCGTCCGTCCTTCATGACGAACTCGACCTGACCCATCAGAGAGATATCGTCGAGCGGGTTGCCGGGCACGGCGACGAGGTCGGCCAGCAGCCCGCCCTCGACCCGGCCGAGCCGGTCATCCACCCCCAGAAAGCGCGCCGCGACCGAGGTCGCCGACTGGATCGCCGTCATCGGCGGCATGCCGCCCTCCACCATCAGTTCGAATTCCCGCGCATTCTCGCCGTGCGGGGACACACCGCTGTCGGTGCCGAACACGATGTTCACCCCGCCCTCGAAGGCGCGGGTGAAGGTCGCCTGGATCAGCGGCCCGATGGTCCGCGCCTTGATGCGGACGATTTCGGGGAAGAAGCCGTCGATCTCGGCCTTCTCGCTGACCCAGCGGCCGGCGAGGATGGTCGGCACGTACCAGGTCCCCTGCTCGCGCATCGCGGCGATCACCGTCTCGTCCATGTAGGTCCCGTGCTCGATCGAGTCCACCCCGGCCAGCACGGCACGCAGCATGCCGTCACGGCCGTGGGCGTGGGCAGCCACCTGGAAGCCGTAGTCCCGGGCGGTAGCGACGATCTCCTCGAGCTCGTCGGCCATGAACTGCGCGTTGTCGCCACTGGCGGCGACCGAGAGCACGCCGCCAGTGGCCGTCACCTTGATGAGATCGGCGCCATCCTTGTAGCGCTGGCGGACGGCCTCGCGCGCCGCGTACGGCCCGTTGACCACCCCCTGCATCGGGCCTGGCCGGTAGCGGATGTGATCGGCCCAGCCGTTGGTCGGGTCGGCATGACCGCCAGTGGTGGCAATGCTCTTGGCCGCGGTATGGATCCGCGGGCCCTCTACCAGGCCGGCATTGATGGCGTTGCGCAGCGAGATCGAGACGTTGTGGCTGTCGCCCAGATCACGCACGGTGGTGAAGCCCGCATTCAGCGTCCGACCCGCGTTGCCCATCGCCCGGTAGGCGTAGTCGGCCGGGTTGAGTCGGAAGGTGTCGACGTAGGCCGCGGGTCCACTCTCTGAGGTCAGGTGGGTGTGCATGTCCATCAGACCGGGCAGCAGCGTATGCCCGGAAAGATCGATCATGTGCTCGCCTTCCACAGGCGAGAGATGGCCGTCCACCACCTCGACGATGGCATCACCGCGCACCCGGACGGTCACCGTGTCGCGCACGTCCGCCGAGACACCGTCGATCAGCCGACCGGCATGGATCAGCAGGTCACCGGGTTCGGCCGCGAGCGGCGCGGCGAGCAGCAGCGTTGCCAGTCCGGCCGCCAGGGCGTGCGCGCTCGACGGGCGCGGCATCATTCCACCTCCAGAAGCTCGACTTCGAACAGCAGGGTGGCGTTCGGCGGGATCACCCCGCCGGCGCCGCGCTGCCCGTAGGCCATGTCCGGCGGAATGAGCAACTGACGCTGCTCACCCACCTGCATGTCCACCACACCCTCGTCCCAGCCGCGGATCACCTGACCGGCGCCCAGCCGAAAGCGAAACGGCTGGCCACGCGGATAGGAGCTGTCGAACTGCGCGCCGCGGGCGTCCTCAGCCTCGGGGGCATACAGCCAGCCGGTATAGTGGACCACGGCGGTCTGCCCGGACTCGATCACCGCGCCCTCACCCTCGCGCAGCACGGTGATTTCCAGCGTCGTGACGGCGGGCGCGGCGGCCTCTGGCGTCGCCGCCGGAGGGGGCTCCTGCTGCTCGGCAGGCTGGCAGCCCACCAGCAGCCCGGCGGCCGTCAGCAGCACCAGTGCCGGCAAGGCGGCGCGACCCGCTGCGGCGCCGCAGCGGGCGGAGACGGAAAAAAGCTTCATGAGGTTGACTCCGTGTCGGTTGATTCCCCAGGCCCTGGCGCAAAGTCCAAGGCCGCGGAGTTGATGCAGTAGCGCAGCCCGGTGGGCGGCGGACCATCGGGGAAGACGTGGCCGAGGTGGGCATCGCAGCCACCGCAGAGCACCTCCTCGCGAATCATGCCGTGGCTGGTGTCCCGGGCCACCCTCAGCGCCGCGGCGGAGACGGGTTGCCAGTAGCTGGGCCAGCCTGATCCCGAGTCGTACTTGTGCGCCGAGGAGAACAGCGCGGCCCCGCAGCAGACACAGGTGTACGTGCCCTCGGCCTTGTGGTCGTAAAAGCGGCCACTGAATGCCCGCTCCGTGCCCTTGTTCTGGGTAACGTGGAACTGCTCCGCATCGAGACGTGCCGAGAGCAGCTCGCGCGTAGGTTTTGACGTATCGCTCATGCAAACCTCCCTGTGGTCAAGCGGGGCGTCGCTGTCGCGATTGTAGCGACTTCGCGCCCCGCAAGCCCGCAGGGGGTCAGCCGACGGTCTCCAGCAGCAGGCGATTCAGTCGCTGGACGAACGCGCCCGGGTCCTTGAGCTGCCGGCCCTCGGCAAGGCGCGCCTGGTCGAGCAGCAGGTGCGCGAGGTCGGTAAAGCGTGTCTCGTCGTCCAGGCCCTCGAGACGCCTGACCAGCGCGTGGCTTGGATTGATCTCCAGGATCGGCAAGGTGTCGGGCACAGGCTGGCCGGTCGCCTCGAGAATCCGACGCATCTGGATGCCGGGGTCGTCGGCCCCCAGCAGCAGACAGGAGGGCGAGTCGGTCAGCCGACGGCTGACACGCACGTCGGCAGCCCGCCCCTCCAGGGTCTTTTTCAGGCGCGAAACCAGCTCGGCATAGGCCTGTTCACGGGTCTCGTCCAACCCGTCCTCCGCCCCACCGAGAGCCTCCAGATCCAGATCCGCCCGCGCGATGTCGAGCAGTTCCGACTCGCGGAACGAGGACAGGTGCTGCAGCGCCCACTCGTCGATGCGCTCGGTAAGCAGCAGGACCTCGACGCCCTGGCGCCGGAACATCTCGAGCTGCGGGCTCGCGCGAGCGGCTTCCGGGCTGTCCGCCAGCAGATAATAGATCGGCTTCTGGCCCTCCTTTCGCCGCTCGAGGTAGGCGTCCAGCGATACGGATGCCTCGGCGGAGTCGTTGGCGGTCGAGTCGAAGCGGAGCAAGGCCGCCACACGCTCGCGATTGGCGAAGTCCTCGGCCAGGCCTTCCTTCATCACCTCACCGAACTCGCGCCAGAACTGTTGGTATTTCTCTGGCTCATCGGCCGCGAGCTTCTCGAGCATGTCGAGCACCTTGCGCGTCAACCCCTTGCGGATGGCGTCGACATGCGCATCCTTCTGCAGCAGTTCGCGGGAGACATTGAGCGGCAGTTCGGCGGAATCCATCACGCCGCGGATGAAGCGCAGATAAAGCGGCAGGAACTGCTCGGCATCATCCATGATGAACACGCGCTGCACATACAGTTTCAGGCCACGCGGTGCCTCGCGGTTCCACAGGTCCCAGGGCGCCCGCCGCGGCACATACATCAGCGCCGTGTATTCCCGTGTGCCCTCGACGCGGTGATGCGACCAGGCCAACGGCACCTCGGCATCATGGGCGATGTGCTTGAAGAACTCGGTGTATTCCTCGTCGCTGATCTCGTTGCGCGGCCGGGTCCACAAGGCCTGAGCAGTGTTGACCGCGCGGCGTTCGTCCTTGCCTGCCTCGGCGAGCCTCACCGGAAAGGCGATGTGGTCGGAATAGCGCCTGACCAGCGACTCGACGCGGAAGGCCTGGGCGAACTCCTTCGCATCCTCTTTCAAGTGCAGCTCGACGGTGGTGCCATGCCCCTCGCGCGTGGCCGGCTCGACGGTGAATTCCCCCTGGCCGTCGGAGACCCAGCGCACAGCCTCGTCGTCGGCAAGCCCCGCGCGTCGCGTGGTGACCTCGAGCCGATCGGCGACAATGAACGCCGAGTAGAACCCGACGCCGAACTGGCCGATGAGCTTGGCGTCCTTGCGCGCGTCTCCGGACAGTTGGGTCAGGAAATGAGCCGTGCCCGAACGGGCGATGGTGCCGAGATTCGAGATCACCTCATCTCGCGACATGCCGACACCGTTATCGCTGATTCGAATCACGCCCGCCGACTCGTCGATCTCGACGTCGATCGCGAAGTCTTCGGCATTTTCCCGGAGCGCGGGATCGGACAGGGCCTCGAAACGCAGCTTGTCGCAGGCATCCGAGGCATTGGAGATCAGCTCGCGCAGGAAGATTTCGCGATTGCTGTACAGCGAGTGGATCATCAGGTGAAGCAGTTGCTTCACCTCAGCCTGGAATCCCAGAGTCTCGCGTTGCGCGGTGTCCACCATCGATCTTCCTCCCGGTCTGCAGTCAAGCTCAACCGGCATCCCGCCGGCACTCAGGCAGATGGGGATCGATCGGGGATTTTCAAGTGGCCAGCAGGACTGTCAGTGCGGTCAGCAGACCGACCAGAGTCCAGGCCCGGGCACGCCACCACACCAGCGGCAGACAGAAGGCCAGATCCTCACAGTCGTCAAGCCATTGCAGCACACGCTCCATCAGCCGCCCTCCGCGGCGCGCACCTGACAGCGCGGACGGGGCAGCTCGGTGTGCTGTTCGCGCGGGAGGCCACGGTTGCGCCAGGCCAGGGCCGCCTCCCGGGCGCGCCGGACCCAGCCATCACGGTCGCCGAGCGGGCTGAGGCCCGGCAGCGAAGAGACCACCGAGGCCACGCTCAACTGTCTTTCTCCCAGCCGCGGCGCACCTTTTCTGCCCAGCTGTGATACCCCTTCCAGCTGTAGAGTGACGCATCTGCCCGGGGCCGGCGGGTCGCCTCCGCATCGGCACCGACGCCAGCCAGCCACTTGCGATACGCCTGCCAGCCCCCATCGGCGGAAGTGGCCCGCGGCCGGTTCGACTTGGACTTGTCCATGCGCGCATCCTGAACAACGAGAGGGTCAGCGTAGCGCGGGCCGGCCGGCGCGATAAGGAACTGGATCACAGCACGGGCCAAGAAAAATTTAGTTAAAACAGCATATTATGTAGCTTTTGACGTAATCCCCGGGGCTCAGCGCGACACCCGGAAACACGGCGTATAGTCCCGACCGGCGAGCTTCATCCGATGCTCGGCCACGAAGCGTCCGAGCACTTCATCGAGCGCCCGGGCGATCGTCGGGTCGCCGTGAAGTTCGAAAGGTCCGAACTCCTCGACGCGACGGATGCCATCTTCACGCACGTTTCCGGCCACCACACCCGAAAAGGCCCGCCGGAGATTGGCCGCCAGACGGTGTGTCGGCTGCTCGCGCGACAGGTCGAGCCCCGCCATGGACTCGTGGGTGACTTCGAAGGGCTGCTGGAAGTCCTCGTCGATCCGCAGGTTCCAGTTGAAGAAATAGGCCTCTTCACGGGCATGCCGGTAGCGGGTGACGGTCTCGATCCCGTCAATCATCGCCTGCGCCACGCGCGCGGGATCGCCGATGATGACCTCGAAGCGCCGGCAGGCCGCCTCTCCCAGCGTGGCGCGCAGAAAATCCACGATCATCTCGAAGTAGCCACGGCTCTCCGATGGCCCGGCAAAGACCACCGGCAACGGCAAGTCGTTGTTCTCCGGATGCATCAGCACCCCAACCAGGTAGAGAATCTCTTCGGCTGTTCCCGCGCCACCGGGAAACACGACGATGCCGTGGCCCACCCGGATGAACGCCTCCAGGCGCTTCTCGATATCCGGCATGATCACCAGTTCGTTGACGATCGGGTTGGGCGATTCCGCGGCGATGATGCCGGGTTCGCTGATCCCGATGTAGCGGCCGTTACGGATACGTTGCTTGGAGTGGCCAATGGTTGCGCCCTTCATCGGGCCCTTCATCGCGCCCGCGCCACAGCCCGTGCAGACATTCAGGCCGCGCAGCCCAAGCTCGTAGCCCACGTCCTTCGTGTATTCGTACTCGACCCGGCTGATGGAGTGACCGCCCCAGCAGACCACCAGATCCGGCGCCACCTGGGTGCGCAGGGCGCGGGCATTGCGCAAGATCTGGAAGATGGTTTCGGTGATCGCTTCCGGCGAGGCGACGTCGAGCCGCCCCCCCGGGGCGAGTTCCGAGCCGATATAGACGATGTCACGCAGGACCGCGAACAGCAGTTCACGCACCCCCCGAATCATCCGGCCATCCACGAACGCGCTGTCCGGGGCGTTGCGCAGGTCCAGTCGGACGCCGCGGTCGAGCTCGATGATCGAGACCTCGAAATCGGCGTATTTGCGCATCACGGTGCGGACATCGTCCTCGGTACCCCCGGTATTGAGCACCGCCAGGGCACACTTGCGGAAGATGTCCTGCAGGCCGCCTTCACCGCGCGAGCGCAGCCGCACGATTTCCTCGCGCGAGAGAATCTCGAGACTGCCTTCCGGCGTCACCGTGGCATCCACTGGGTACTCCTGAGGTTCAGCGCATGTCGGCCCGCGCGCGATCAGCGCAGGCGCTCAGGGCCGGATCTCGATCGGGGTCATCTCCGGCGTCATCAGCCAGATGTCGATCATGTCCGCGTCAGCCACCGCGATACACCCCTCGGTCCAGTCCTGCGAAAGGTAGTAATGCTCCGGGTAGCGCCGGTCGTTCGGCAGGCCATGAATCATGATCTGTCCACCGGGCGCCCAGCCGCGCTCAGCCGCCCGCAGCCGGTCCGAGGGACTGGGGTAGGACACCCGAATCGACAGAAAAAACTCGCTGTTGCGGTTACGGAAGTCGAGCAGGTAACGCCCCTCGGGCGTGCGCAGGTCGCCCTCGCGCTGCTTGTGGCCCTCGGGCTGCCCCCCGAGCATCACGTCGAACCCACGCAACACCTCGCCCTCGCGCAGCAGGTACAGCCTGCGTTCGGACTTGATGACCAGCACCTCGTCAGCCATGGGCTGACTGCGCGCCAGCGCGGAAGGATCGCGAATCAGCGTGTCGGCAGCCAGGACGCCGTGCCAGAGCAGGCCGGCAACCCCCAGGAGCACAGTGAGCAGCGGAAACCGAATTGTCATATTGATCAGCGACTCACCGGGAAAAGCGAGACTTGGACTTTAATCTCTGGACGTGCCACGCTCAAGTGATGACTGCACGGAACTCACACCACGGGGAGACGCCATGAGCAGGATACTCGTCACCGGCGCGAATCGCGGCATCGGTCTGGCCCTTTGCGAGGCTCTGGCCGCTCGCGGCGATGAGGTCATCGGCGTCTGTCGCCACGCCAGCCCGGGCTTGACGGCCTGCGCCGCGCGCCTCATCGAGGGCATCGATGTCGCCGACCCGGAGGCGCTGCTGCGCCTGGCCGACACCCTCGAGGACGGTTCGCTGGATGTGGTCATCGCGAATGCCGGCCGCCTGTCCTCCCAGCGTCTCGGAGCCATCGACGCAGCCGCCATCGAAGAGATGATCGCCCAGTACCGGATCAACGCCATCGGGCCGCTCCTCACGGCGCAGGCACTGCGCCCGAAACTTCGTCGACCCGGCCGCATCGCGATCATCACCAGCAGGATGGGGTCGATTGCGGACAACGACTCTGGCGGCAGCTATGGCTACCGCATGTCCAAGGCGGCGGTCAACATGGCGGGTGTCTCGCTGGCTCACGATCTGGCCGGTGACGACATCAGCGTCGGTCTCATCCACCCGGGCTTCGTGCGCACGGAAATGACCGGGGGCCAGGGCCTCATCGAGGCGTCGGAAGCGGCGGCCGGTATCCTCGCCCGCATCGATGAGCTTAACGCCAAGCGCACCGGCAGCTTCCGTCACAGCAACGGCGAGTCGTTGCCCTGGTAGGCCTCCGCGAGCAGGCCGCGCGCCGTGAGCGCCGCGGCCAGCTGAGCACCCGCGGTGAAGTGCACCGCGTCGAGCCCCGCCGCGCGCGCGGCGGCGATGTTGTCTTCGCGGTCGTCGATGAACAGGCAGCGCGAGGCAGGACGCTCGATGGTGTCGAGCAGGTGGGCATAAATGCCCGGCTCCGGCTTGGCGATACCCAACCGCCCGGAAATGATCACGTGCTCGAAAAGTGTCATCCAGTCGAAACGTTCATACAGAAACCCTACCGGTTCAGCAGGATAGTTGGAGAGTGCATGCAGGCGCAGACCCGCCGAGTGCAGACTGCGCAGCACGCGCACGCTTTCCGGCAAATCGCCGGCAAACATCCCGGGCCAGTGTTCCCGGTAGGCGCGAATATGCTCGGCATGCTCGGGAAAACGCTCGATACGCTCGGCCAGCGCCTCGTCCCAGGGGCGTCCCCGATCCACCGTGTGATGCCAGGCAGGGGAGCAGACCTCCGCCAGAAACGCCTCCATCGCCTGCGTATCGCCACCGAAGCGCTCGCGATAGACATAGCGGGGGTCCCAGTCGACCAGCACATGGCCGAGATCGAACACCACATCGGTCAGCCGGTCGGCGCGCGACGACGGGTAGGTGCGGGTGGGCGTTGCCATTGTCGGGAGTGTGCAGGATTTCCGCCGGGCGTCACAGTCACCGGTGCGGCATCGGCGTTAACATCCTGTTTCCCGCGATTTTCCATGAGCACGCCATGCGGCACCGCCTGACCGCAACCCTGGCCCTGGCCTGCCTGGCCACGCTGCGCGCCGCCGCAGCGGCCCATGGCCCTGGGCTGCTTGAGATCGACAGCTCACTGGCCATGGCCCATCAATGGGCGGTGCCCGATCCGGCACCGGCCTCGGCGACCCCCGCCGAGGCCGCGGCAGGCCAGCCCCTCGAACTGCTCGGGGAATGGGTCGCGCCGGGCACGACGCGCCGCCTGGCCTGGCACTCGGGCGCACTTTTCGAAGGGCTGTCCACCGCGACCCCTGTGCTGGTGGTGAACGGCGTGCGCGCGGGGCCCACCGTCTGCCTCACCGCGGCCGTACATGGTGATGAGCTCAACGGGATCGAAATGGTCCGACGGGTGGTGCACGAACTCGATGCCGAGCAGCTGGCCGGCGCGGTGATCGGTGTTCCGGTGGTGAATCTGCAAGGCTTCCAGCGCGGGTCGCGCTATCTCCCGGACCGCCGTGATCTCAACCGCTACTTCCCTGGAAACCCGACGGGCAGTGCAGCCTCGCGCATCGCTCATGATTTCTTTCACCAGATCGTCGCGCACTGCGACGCCCTGGTGGATCTGCACACCGGCTCGTTTCACCGCACCAATCTGCCGCAGTTGCGGGCCGACCTCGGAGACGCGGACGTCCTCGCGCTGACCCGCGGCTTCAGCAGCCTGGTGGTTGTGCATAGCCGCGCCGCCCGGGGCACGCTGCGCCGGGCGGCGATGGACGCCGGCATTCCCGCAGTGACCATGGAAGCCGGCGAGCCCATGCGGCTGCAGCCGAGTGAGGTTGCGCACGGGGTCGAGGGCATCCGGGGCCTGCTCGCCAGTCTCGACATGACGGTTGCCCGGCGCCTGCCGGTCGGGGAATCGGCGGTGTTCTACGCCTCGCGCTGGGTCCGCGCGGATCATGGTGGCGTGCTGATCGCCGGGGTCCGCCCCGGGGACAGCGTCCGTCAGGGGCAGGTCCTCGGCACCATCACCGATCCTGTGACCAACCGCGCCGCAGAAGTGGTCTCGCCAGCCGACGGGCGGGTGATCGGTATGGCGCTGAACCAGGTCGTGATGCCCGGGTTTGCCGCCTTCCACCTCGGGCTGTATGGCCAGGTCATCGACGCTGACGGATCACCCGAGGCGCTGTTCGACTTGGCGCGGCTGCGCCGTTCAGGTGACGCCTCTGTCGGCGCCTTCGGCCGCGCCGACGGCGCCGCTGAGGCGGGGGCGACCGAGCATGAAGAAAGCGAGGCGGCCGAAAGCGACCGCCTGCCCGGCGACGACCAGGACTGACCGGTCGCCGACCTCAGCGCTGGTTGCGAAGCGCCTCGATGCGGGCCTCCAGTGGCGGGTGCGACATGAACAGCTTTCGCATCCCGGTCGGCACTCCGCCGCGGATGCCGAAGGCCTGAACCGCCTCGGGCAGCTGCGAAGGCTGCTGCTGCCAGCTCTTCAGCCGCTCCAGCGCGGCAATCATGTTCTCGCGTCCGGCCAGGCGCGCGCCACCGGCATCCGCGGTGAATTCGCGACGCCGGGAGAACCACATGACGACCATGCTGGCGAGAATGCCGAGCAGGATCTGCGCGATGATGGAGGTGACGAAAAACCCGATACCGTGACCCCGGTCGTTTTTCAGGACCACGCGATCGACGACATACCCGATCACCCGAGAGATGAAAATCACGAAGGTGTTGAGCACCCCCTGCAGCAGCGTCATGGTCACCATGTCGCCGTTAGCCACATGCGCCACTTCGTGGCCCAGGACGGCCTCGACCTCGTTCTGACGCATCCCCTGGAGCAGCCCGGTGCTCACCGCCACCAGTGAATTGTTACGCGAGGGGCCGGTGGCGAAGGCGTTGGGCTCCGGCGCATCGTAGATTGCCACCTCCGGCGTCTTGATCCCCGCCTCACGAGCCTGGCGCTGCACGGTATTGAGCAGCCAGGACTCGGTGGCATTGCGGGGCTGGTCGATCACCCTGGCCTTGGTCTGCCACTTGGCCACCATCTTGGAGATGGCCAGCGAGATGAAGGCGCCGGAAAACCCGATGACGGCCGAGAACACCAGCAGGGCCTGCAGGTTGAGTCCACCCTCGGCCTCAAGGTAGCTGTCGATGCCGAAAATACGCATGACGACAGCGAGCACCACCAGGACTGCGATGTTGGTGCCGAGGAACAGAACGATGCGCTTCATGCCTGGTCTCCGTGGTTGAGCCGCCCCCTGATGGGCGGCGGCAATCCATATTCAGTCAAGCTGCTAAAGTGGGGACGTCCCGGAGCGATTCAAGACGACGCGAGGTTTGACCCATGAGCCGCCCGATTGTTCTGTCATGGAGTACGGGTAAGGACAGCGCCTGGATGTTACACCAGCTCAACCGGGATCCGGCCTGGCGGCCGGTCGGCCTGCTGAGCTGCCTGCACGCCGGTGAGGTGACCATGCACCGGGTGGATGGCAGCCTGGTGACCGCCCAGGCCCGAGCGGCCGGACTGCCCCTGCAGGAGGTGGCGCTGCCCTGGCCCTGCAGCAATGTCGAGTATGAAGCGCGGCTGGGCACCGCGCTGGAGGCGCTGGTCGGCGCTGGCATCGGCCACGTCGCCTTCGGTGACCTCCACCTCGAAGACATCCGGGCCTACCGCGAGAACGTGCTGGCGCGGCATGGCCTGGAGGCCGTGTTCCCGCTGTGGGGGCACGATACCGCACTGCTGGCCCGGGACATGCTCGCCGGGGGCCTGCGGGCGCGGGTGGTCTGCGTCGACAGCACGCGCCTGGATCCGACACTGGTGGGGCAACCCTTCGATGCCGATTTCCTGGCGGCGCTGCCCCCTGGCATCGATCCCTGCGGTGAGTTCGGCGAGTTCCATACGTTTACTGAACACGTGGAGGACTTCAGCGCGCCGGTGCGCGTCCACCCCGGCGACGCCTGGCAGGATGGGACGTTCCGCCATATCCGCCTGTCCGCGGCCTGACCGGCGCGCCGCGCCAGGGCCGCAGGCAGGGTAGAATCCGCAGCCGCCATGACCGCCGAACGCAGCCTCTCCCGATTCACCGCCCCTCGCTGGTGGCCTTACTGGCTGGGACTGGGCGTGATGCGCCTGCTGGCCTTCCTGCCCTACCGGGTCCACCTGGCGCTCGGTGGCGGCCTGGGCGCACTGATGTTCCGGCTGCTGCGCAAGCGCCGGGAAGTCGCGGCGCGCAACCTCGCGCTGTGTTTCCCGGAGCGCTCGGCCGGGGAGATTGCCGCGCTGACCCGTGCGCATTTCCGCTCACTCGGCATCGCCTTTTTCGAAATGACGCTGGCCTGGTGGGCGAGCCGTCAGCGGCTGGCGCGCATCATGACCCTGCAGGGGTTCGAGCACCTCCAGGACGTCCTGGCGGACGGCCGCGGCGCGATTCTGGTGAGCGGCCACTTCACCACCCTCGAGATCTCCGGCCCGGAACTCGTTCGACATGTGGAAACCGACTGCATGTACCGGCCGAACCGCAACCCCTTCATCGACGAGATCCTGCGGCGCGGGCGTGAGCGGGTGGCCCGCCGGGCGATCCGCAAGGACGATGCCCGGGCCATGCTGCGACGTCTGCGGGAGAATGGCGTGGTGTGGTATGCGCCCGACCAGGCGTACTGGCACAAGCACGGCGCGCTGATCCCGTTTTTCGGCATCCCCTCGTGGACCAACACCGGGACCAGTCGGATGGCCAAGCTCTCGGGGGCACCGGTGCTGCCGTACTTCTGTGAGCGGCTGCCCGGGGCCGCGGGCTACCGTATGGTCATCGGCAAACCGCTGGAGGGGTTTCCGACCGACGACCCGGTCGCCGACAGCGCGCGGCTGAACCGCCTGTTCGAGGCGCAGATCCGGGCGGTGCCCGAGCAGTATCTTTGGGTCCACCGGCGCTTCAAGCGCCTGCCACCGCCCCACGACGACATCTACGCGGGGCTCTGATCCCCACCACTCCGGTAGCCGCGCAGCAGGGCAGCCCAGTGCTCGGGCGCGAGTGCCTCGCGGCCACCCTGCACCGCCGTTTTCTGCAGTGAACGACGCAGGCGTGCCAGGTTGCCGGCCTGCCAGCGCCCCGGCCGGCGCAGACTGCCCTGATCGAAATCGACGATAAAGACGTCTCCCCCGCCGGTCACCAGCAGATTGCCGGCATTGAGATCGGTATGGCAGGCGCCAGCCGCATGCATGCGCCGCAGCACTGCGCCGACCCGGGGCCAGACCTCCGGCGGTACGGCGTCATCAGTGTAGAGTTCGCGCAGGGTGCGGTTGTCCGGCAGTCTCGCGGTGATCAACTCGGCCACGTAGCACATCGCGCCGCGCCGGCGGTAGCAGGCAGCCACCGGCCGGGGCACGGGCAGGCCCGCATCATGAAGGTGGGCCAGCAGGCGCCACTCGGCAAACCCGCGCGTGCGGGCCTCGCCCAGCCAGAGGTAATGGCGGTCGACCAGTTGCCGGATCAGCCCGCCGCGCCGGAAGCGCCGCAACACCCAGTGGGCCCCCGCCGCCGCCTCACCCGCATCGATCAGCAACGCCGTCCCCCGACCCCCCGCCTCGCCGGTCAGCGCATCGCGTTCGCGCCACCATGCCGGCTCGAACCACTCTGGACGCGCGGGGTGTGGCAGCTCGGCGTCGTAGAGCATCGCCCCGCCGTCGATCGCCCGATAGGCTTCCTTCACACGCGCCCCCTGATCACTCGCGCTCGGCCCGACGGGTGCCCTGAAAATGCTCGACCCGGTCCCGGCGCGATATACTGCCGCGCATGATACTGGAAGTCTTCGATGAGTCCCGGCTGGCAGGCGCTGGCGAATTCGCGCTCGGCGATGCCTTGGAGGCCCACCGGATCGTGCAGTTTCCGGTCTGCCCGTTCCCGTTACCGCGCGAGGAAGATCTCGACTACCTGCGCCGGGAACTTCCTGAACGGCTCAGCCTGAAGAATGTCTCGTATCACCCCGAGGCGGACCGCGTGCGGGGTCTGCAGGGCGATAGCGAGGATCAGGTCCGGGTCAGTGCCATCCTCAAGGCTCACAGCGACGCCGTGTGTGCCTTCCTCGATACGCACATGGGGCATTTGACGCGCGCCTGGCGCGTGGGCACGTGCAGTTTCCGGCCGATCCAGGAGAAAGGCCGCGATCTCAAGCCCCATGCGAGTAACGAACTGGTCCATGTCGACGCCGGGGCGTACGGTGCCACCAATGGCGACCGGATCTTCCGTTTCTTCGTCAACGTCAACCCGAGTGCCGATCGTGTCTGGGCGACCAAGGGCGACTTTGCCAGCCTGCTCGCGCGCTACGGCCAGGCGGCTGGCGTGCTCGATGCCACCGGGCGGCCCAGCGGAGCGCTCGACAAGCGTGGCACGGACCATGTCTTCAGCACACTGATCGCCGGACTGGCGAAGCTCAATCCCTCGGCGCGGGTGCTGGACTCGAGTCCTTATGACCGGCTGATGCGGCGCTTTCACAATTACATGAAAGACGACCCCGCCTTCCGCGAGGACCTGCATGGACTTGCCACGCTGCGTTTCCCACCCGGCTCGGCGTGGATGGTCTTCACCGACGGCGTGAGCCACGCCAGCCTGGAGGGCCAGTTCGCCTTCGTGACCACCTGTATCGTGCCGCGGGCCAGTCTGCGCCACCCCGAGCGCTCGCCCTACGAAGTGCTGCGGGCTGCGGCGCCTGCCGCCTGACGTCACGCGCCGCCAGGCCGAACGGGCCCGCCGGGCCCTCGATTCAGGCGGCGGCGTCGTCCTCGGTGCGGCGCGACAGACTGTAACTCGCGCCGCAGTACGGGCACTTCGCCTGACCGGTGGTCTCGATCGGCAGGTACACCTTGGGGTGGGAATTCCACAGGAACATGCCCGGCATCGGGCAGGACAACGGCAGGTCGCGTTCGCTGACCTCATAGTGATTCCGGGCATTCGGCTCGATCAGCTCGATGTCTTCGGGGCTGCCTGCTCTTCTGCGCACGCGGGTCGACCTCTTTACTGCGGGATTCCAGGGGAGGGGAGTATACCCGGGCTGTCGTCGGTATCCGCCGGGAACACTTCGCGCCAGCGGGCCTTGACCCAGGCACGCGCCGCCGTGAACTCGGCATCATCGACCACGCCGGGCGCGCCGGCCAGCGACAGCTGGTGGAGGCGGCTGCGGTAACGCCGATAGATTTCCGCGGCCTGCTCGGCGGTGGCCGCCGCCAGCACACCGGCGCTGGCGAGAGCTTCGAGCTGGCGGATGTTGTCCGACCAGCGCAGCAGGGCCGGGGCCTCACGCGCGTGGGCGAGCACCAGGTATTGCACCAGAAATTCGATGTCCGCCAGGCCGCCAGCATCCTGCTTGATATCGAAACGACCCGCGCCGCCCTGTCCCAGCGCCTCGCGCATGCGCTGGCGCATCGAGGCGACTTGCTCACGGAGATCGTCACGGCGGACGTACTTCAGCAGCGCGCGTCGACGCAGCGCCTCAAAGCCCTCGCGCACCTCCGCGCCACCGGCCACGGCCCGCGCGCGCAGCAGCGCCTGATGCTCCCAGGTCCAGGCCTCCTCACGCTGATAGCGCTCGAGCGCGGTCAGGCTGGTCACGAGCAGTCCAGACTGACCACTCGGGCGCAGGCGGGTATCGACCTCGTAGAGCATGCCGGAGGTGGTCTGGATGGACAGGAAGTGAATGATCCGCCGCGCCAGCCGCGCGAAAAAGACCGGGTTGTCCAGCGGGCGTGGCCCGTCGGTGACCGCGTCCTCGCCGGTATCGTCGTGGACGAACACCAGGTCGAGATCAGAGCCGTAGCCAAGCTCCAGGCCACCCAGCTTGCCGTAACCGACGATCGCGAACCCCGCCGGACGGTGCTGCTCGCCGTCACGGCAACAGGGTTGCCCGTAGCGAGCGACCAGTTCAGCCCAGGCCATGGAGAGGGCCAGTTCCAGCGCAAGCTCGGCGATGTCGGTCAACCGATCGCTGACCCGCATCAATGGCAGCTCACCGACGATTTCGGCGATGGCCACGCGGAAGGTGCAGACCCGCTGGAATTCTCGCAGGGCATTCAGGCGTCCCTCGAGATCGCCGGCGGTCTGGGCACCAAGCCGACTCTCGAGATCCTCGCGGAACGTCTCACGATCGGGGGCGGCATTCAGCAGACGCTCGTCCAGCAACTCGTCCAGCAGCATCGGCCAGGTGGCGAGCTGCGCGGCCAGAAAGCCGCTGCGCCCGACAATATCCAGCAGGCGCGCGAGGGCGCGGGGATTCTCGCCCAGCAGCGCAAGGTAGGCGCTGCGACGACCCACCGCCTCGATGATCGCCACCAGCCGCTCGAAGCAGCGGGCGGGTTCGGCCATGCGACCGAGCGCCTCAAGCAACGGCGGCATGACGGTATCCAGACGCTGACGGCTGGGTTCGTCCATCCGGCGGTAGAGCGCCCCCCGCCGCAGCGCCACCAGCCGCGCCTGGATCGAGGCCGCTTCCGTCGGCTCGATACCGGCGGCGGACAGCGCCGACAGACCCGCCTCACCCTCGGGCTCGCGCCAGAGGGCTGCGAGCTGCTCCACGGGGACATCAGCCTCCACAGCCTCGGCGGCGGTCACGAAAACCACGTCGTGGAAATGCTGGCGGACACGGCCGCGGGCCGCCGCCAGCAGGGCCGCCAGGTCCGACCAGTCCGCACAGTCCATGGCGAGGGCCAGGCGGGCGCGCTCCTGCGTGCAGGCAGGGAGATCGTGGGTCTGTCGATCGGCGAACATCTGCAGCCGATTCTCGAGGCGACGCAGGAAACCATAGGCGTCGAGCAGATCCTGCACCGCGCCGGGCGTCAGGCAGCGGCGCCGGCCGAGTCGCGGCAGCACCTCGAGCAGCGACGCCGAGCGCAGCGCGGGATCACTGCCACCACGCACCAGCTGGAACGACTGGGTGACGAACTCGATCTCACGAATTCCGCCTGGCCCCAGCTTGACGTTATCCGCCAGATCCCGGCGCGCGACCTCCTGCTCGATCATGCCCTTCATTTCCCTGAGCGAGCGAAACACCCCGTAGTCGAGGTAGCGGCGGTAGACGAAGGGCCGCAGCATCTCCTCGAAGACCCGCTGTGCTGCCGTTTCGCCGGTGATCGCCCGCGCCTTGACATAGGCATAACGCTCCCAGTCTCGGCCATGCTGCTGCAGATAGGCCTCGAAGGCATCGAAACTGAGCGCCAGCGGGCCGGAACTGCCGAAGGGCCGCAAGCGCATATCGACGCGGTAGACGAAGCCCTCGGCCGTGACCTGATCGAGCAGACGCACCAGGCGCTGCCCCAGGCGGACGAAGTACTGCTCGTTCGACAAGGGCCGTTCGCCGTCGGTCTCACCCGCGGCAGGATAAAGAAACACCAGGTCGATATCGGAGGAGAAATTCAGCTCGCGGCCGCCGAGCTTGCCCATGCCCAGCACCACCAGCGGCAGCGCCGCGCCCGCTGGATCCCGCGGCGTCCCATGCCGCACGCCGAGTGTCGCGGCACACCAGTCGACGGCACAGCCAATCGCCGCATCGGCAAGATCGCTGAGTTCGCGCAGCGCCTGCGGCACATCGGCCAGACCGCACAGGTCACGCCAGGCGATCCTCAGCATCTCGCGCTGGCGGTGACGGCGCAGCGACGCCATGGCGGCCGCCTCGTCCTGCGCCGCGGGCAACGCCAGTCGCCGGGCGAGCGCGTCGCGGTCGGGCGGTGTGTCGAATTCGCCGCTCTCATGCAATGCCACCAGCCAGCCGGGCTCGCGGATCAGCAGGTCGCCGGCAAACTCGCTGCCGACCGCCACCCGCGCGGCCGCCTCGGCCAGCGCCGGCGCCTGTGCCAGCAACGGGCCGGCCGTCGCGTGTGCACGCAGGGCCGCCAGTACGCGTGTCGCCGCAGGATGTTCCAGCCAGGCCGTCTGCTCAGCCATCGGCGTGCACCCCACAGTGCCGCGGCACAGGCCACGCCACGGTACAAATACTTATGGTCATACGGAACACGGACCACTGTAATCCGGACGCAGGGGTTCGACAGAGATCCAGGTGGAAGAAGCGATGATTACCGAACATGAGATCCTCGTCTGGCTGCATATCCTCGCCATGGTCTACTGGCTGGGCGGTGAATGGGGGGTTTTCCAGTCAGCCTACAACGTCGCCAATCCGAAGCTGGCACTGGACGAGCGGCGTCGGCACATGGAGACAGCCTACCGGATCGACATTCTGGCCCGCACCGGCATTATCCTGCTGCTGCCACTGGGCCTGCACATGGGCTACAACCTCGGCGCACAGCCCTGGGGCGGTGGGTTTCTGATCGTGGTCTGGCTGCTGACACTCGGCTGGCTGACCCTCACCTGGAGTGCCTTCGTCAAGCGCGAGACCGATACCGGCGTGAAACTCACCCTTTGGGATGAGCGCATCCGCTACGTCCTGATCCCGCTGCTGGCGATCACCGCCATCCTCTCGCTCGTCAATGACGCGCCGTTCACGCAGCACTGGTATTCGACCAAGGTGCTGCTGTATTCCTTCGCCCTGGTCATCGGCCTGGGACTGCGGTTCATCATGCGCCACTGGACAAGCATCTTCCGCGAGCTGGCAGTGGCCACCGACGCCGCCCGCCCGCCGCTGGAGGCGCGCCTGTCGCGCGAGCTGGCCTACGGCCGCGGCATGGCCTACGTGTACTGGATCACCATCGGCAGCATCGCGCTGCTCGGTGTCGCCAAGCCCTTCTAGCCCTCGTGCGGCCCTGACCCCACGCCGGCGGTCACGGCCGCGGGTGTGGGGTATGCTTTCGCTCGGGGAACATGCGCTGGGGGGCGATCGATGACCGCAAAGACACCACCGGAGCCGGCGTCCGCCAGCTCGCCGGGCACGTTGCCCACACCGGACAGTCTCTACGCACGCTATGTGCTCGGCGTGCTGGTCATCGTCTACGTCTTCAACTTCCTCGATCGCCAGATCCTCTCGATCCTCAACGAGGCGATCAAGGCCGATCTCGGACTGCGTGATGACCAGCTGGGCTTTCTCTACGGCACCGCCTTCGCAGTGTTCTACGCGGTATTTGGTCTGCCGCTCGGACGACTGGCCGATGTCTGGGACCGGCGGCGCCTGATCGCCTGGGGGCTGGCGTTCTGGAGTGCCATGACAGTGCTCTCCGGTTTCGCGCGAAACTTCGGCCAGCTGAGCGCTGCCCGGATCGGTGTCGGTATCGGTGAGGCCAGCGCCTCCCCGGCCGCCTATTCGATGCTGGCCGACTATTTTCCGGCTGCCAAGCGCGCCACCGTGCTGGCCATCTACTCCAGCGGCATCTACATCGGCATCGGCCTGAGCCTGGGCATAGGCGGCATGATCGTCGATCGCTGGGACCTGGCGTTCGCCGAGACCGGACCGCCGTTCGGACTCCGGGGCTGGCAGGTGGCCTTTTTCGCTGTCGGTGCACCGGGCCTGCTGCTGGCGCTCTGGGTGGCCACGCTACGCGAGCCGGTCCGGGGCATGGCCGACGGCATCTACACGCCGCCGGAGCCGCACCCCTTTCGGGTGTTCTTCCGCGAACTGCGCGCGGTGGTCCCACCCTTCACGCTGCTGCACCTGTGGCTGGAGAAAGCCGGCGTCCGCGGCTTCGCCATCAATCTTGGCGCCGCCGGGGCGCTGGCGCTGGGGGCGTGGTGGCTGGCCCAGGTGACCGGCTCGCCGGCGCAGTGGATCGCGGTGGCGATCGGCCTGTATGCCTCGGTGTCCTGGGCACAGGCCCTCGGGATGCGGGATCGCCCGACCTTCACGCTGATGCTGAAGACCCG